>JALTEW010000098.1 GCA_027073795.1 bacterium
ACCCCAACCTTGAGGCTCAGGGGGGTTTCCCCGGCAAAGAGCCCGATCATGGTGGTGGCCCGTGGACGGTAAATAAAGAGGTCTCCCCCGTTTTCCACCAGAACATGGGAGGCATCTTCTGCGACCAAGGCCCTTCCCACGTATTGTGCGATCATCCCCGCTACACCTGCCATGGGACCCACCCCGGTGACCGAGGCGGCGCGTATCATCTCGGAAACGGGTTCCGGGCAGGAGGGAAAGGGCTTAAGAGGAACGAGGGCCGTTTCGAATGCTGGATCTCTTCCCATGTAGCTGGTCAAGACCTTCCTCACCTCCAAAAGGGCATGGCGTGCCGTTTCTTCCCGGTTTACATCGGCATGAATCCACAGATCGCTCTCTCTCTCTCGGACCTGGAAGACCACGCCATCCCCTGGATGGGATAGGTCTCGGTAAAACCGGGTGTGATAGGCCTCAGGGGTCAGGTTTACGGAAGGCATCTTACGGGCTGTCTCCTATAGTTGAGAGAGGGTGGCCTGCGGTTCCCCCAGGAAAAAACGGCCCTTCCGGATTTCCTCTTTAAGGAGATTTGAAATTTCAATGGCTTTTGGATAACTTGCCATGGGTGTTGCATGGACCGTTTTGCCCTGCACAACAATTGTTCCCTCTTTCAGCTCCTTGTATGTAGCGGTTCCAAGGCTTCGGTTCACGCCGTTAGGATAGTCACTCCCGTAATCGATAATCTGTGCCACGAGTTCCTCGTCTCTGACAGCGGTGAACCGGGCCATCTCTTCGTTCAGGATGGGGATGGGCACCCCGATCCCCACATAAAGGGAGGCGCCATATCCCTGAAGACTTGCCGCTACGATCCACTGGGGATCCATCTTCTTGAGATCCCCTATCACGCAGAGGGTTCCCGCCCCCTCAGTGGGCGTCCCGTTCGGAAGGCGGGGTACGTCCATGGTATGTTGTGTTCCGTAAAAGGCGACGAATCCTTGGGCGCCCCCCAGGAAGATACGGGTTCCTACCCCAATAGTCTTGAAGTACGGGTCGTTCATCAGGGGACTGATCTGGCCCGCGGTGCTGTAGGTGGCGTTTCCGAACTGGGGTTTGAGTACCCCCATGTAGGTGTAGATGGTCCTCCCCGTTGAATTGACGGCACAGTTGTAATTCTGGTAGGCGTTGCGTGGATTGAACAAGATGGCGTTTCTCAACTCATGAAGAAGGAGTTCCGTTTGAAAATATCTTCTCGGGTAGCAGTCTGTTCCGTAGGCCCAGGCCTCCATCTCAACCGGTTTTCCCATCACAAGGTCCTGGATCACGTGGGCGCCGCCATAACGAAATTCGCCAGGATAAACGGTGTTCCTCGGGTCTTCGTCTGGAAGCTCCGAGGCACCGATATAAAGGTCCACGGCGGCAAGGCCGCAATAGGCGGGAACCCCATTGAGCTTTGCACGGCTGATTTTCATCTTTGGTGTGGTATGCCCCACGTTGAGAATGGCGCCAGAGGAGCACATGGCACCAAAGGTTCCCGTGGTCACGACATCGATTTCCTGGGCGGCTTTGATAGCACCCCTTTCCTCCACGATGTCAATCATTTCCTCGGCATTGACAACGACCACCTTTCCTCTTTTGATTTTTTCATTGATTTCCTGGTAGGACTTCTGGACTTTGAACACCGGCATGCCGGGACCTCCTTAGAAATTTTATATGTGTTACTACAAACCACAAATGTTATCAAGGAAACCGGTAAGATAGCCTACAGAAACCATTCTCACACAGAAGTGCCAGGCATGCAAAGAAAAAAGAACCGAAGCGACCAGGTGAATTTATGAGCGCAATAAGATCATTGTCTATTGGTGATGGGAACATGTATTACAATGAAGCATGGCGCCGATAATTTCACTATGATGGATTGCTGCACACCGGATGAAGGTAAAGGGATTGTTTCTAAAGAGTTCTCCCCCATCATTTTTCGGAGGCAGAAAGAATGCGGACGCTGTAACTATCAAAGCCCTTCAAGCGTTTGAAGGAGATAGAAAAGGTATATGTTTTGCCGGCCCCGAGGGATTTCTTTCTTGAAAAAAGGGAAATGGTCTTATAGGCCACGCGTTTTTTCCCCTTAAAAAGCTCCCCCTGCAACACAACCTTACCAAACGCAACCCTTGTCTGGTTGTTTAACTTCCCCTTGATGACAAATCTGCTTTTTGTGAATAAGCCCTCTACATCACCGACAAGCAGCTCCGTGGTCTGCTTGGGTTTCGACTTCGCCAGAGAAGGTCGCCATATCCAGGCCTTGATTGTCACATAGGCCCAGTTACCCTTTGTTTTATTCACGGTGACAGCCGTTCCCCGCACCAGCGATCCCAGTCTTTTACCCGACGGCGTTTTACGCAGGTTTTCCTCCACAGGCGCGATGTAATAGGTACCCGAGTGGCCTTTTTTCTTGCCTGTTCTAACTTTACTGGGTAGTTTTTTCTTCGCGTATGTCGGCGAAAGGCTCACGGCTATTACAAATATCATGGTTAGGGTTACAGCAAATAGAGACTTTTTCATAAAAACAACTCCCCCCAAACCCTTTTATTCGAGAACAATTACATTAAAATGTTTTTTAAGCGCTACCTTCGCTTTCTGAATGCCCAGAAGTGTCTCGTCAATCTGTTTGACATCACTCGAAATCGCAAGATTCATTTCCTTGATAAAGTCCTGAAGGTCTTTGTCGTCCATTTCCGAAAGGTACCCCCTGGCAAGATATTCGGCAAAGGTATCGGCGGACACCTCCTCCCCCGCCATGGGAAAGGAAAGTGAAATGTCTCTGACCCGGAGGTTCACAAGGATGCGAATAAGTTTTCTTCCTAAGCGTTGAATTTTCTCTGGATCGCATTCGAAGTATGAACCTATCCCCAGAATCAGCAGTTTTTCACAGGCAAGAAGTCGGCCCGGACGAATAAGCGTCGATTCCATGAATTCTCCCGTCACCTTACCGCCCCGAATGAGGTTCGTGATTAGGCCATTCATCGCCCAATCCACAACCCCGACACTCCCCCTCAAGGGACGAAGATCTTCAGGGAGAAAACAGACGGCGCACTGGGAAAAAACCTTTTCAATCGGATTTGCCGTCAGGACAATCTTCATAGAATTACTCACCTGCGTTTACAGCTGTTTGTTCCGGATACGTCAGGAGGGCGTGCAGGATTCCGTTGATGAAGGCACCGGATTCCTCGGTCCCAAACCGCTTCCCGATTTCAACCGCCTCGCTGATGGAAACCTTGGGGGGAATGTCTGGGCAGAACAATATCTCAAACGCGGCCAGACGAATGATATTCCTATCCGTTGTACACATCCGGTTGATTCGCCATTTCGATGAGAGATTGGAAATGGCCCTGTCAATCTCTGATTTATGGGCTAAGACCCCATCAACAAGACGGGAAATAAATTCGCAATCAAGGTCTTCCGAAGCAAAATGGACACAGAAGAGTTCAATGGCCTTTTGGGGAGGAAGCTCGACAAAATCCATTTGATACAGGATTTGAAGCGCCATTTCTCGTGATTTTCTTCGACTTGTCATCTCACGGCGTACCCTTTTGTCTGATCCTAACTTCAAAAGGCGAGACACAAAAATCTCTGCTCTCTACACTTCCATATAAAAAGTGTTTTTTAAAAAGCACTTAACTGCTTTTCATTCGATGCTTCTTTCATCAACGTTTGAATCCGGATTTTCACGAATTCACAACTTGCGAACTTTATTCTCAGGCACCCACTATTTTACTGAGCAGATTGACCATCTCAATCGCCGAAAGGGCCGCGTCCCAACCCTTGTTGCCAGCCTTTGTCCCTGCCCGCTCGATGGCCTGTTCAATGGTGTCAGATGTAATCACCCCGAACGTGATAGGGACGCCTGTTTGTAAGGAGGCGTTGGCGATCCCCTTCGCCACTTCATTGCTAATATAGTTGAAATGAGGGGTCGCGCCACGAATAACCGCTCCCAGGGCAATGACCGCGTCAACAGCACTTGTTTGCGCCATCTTCAGGCAGGCAAGAGGGATTTCAAAGGCACCCGGTACCCGAACAACAGTCACGGCATCCATATCAGCACCATTTCTCCCTAAGCAGTCCAGTGCACCTTCCAACAGTCTATCTGTAATAAAAGCATTAAATCGGCTTAGTACGATTCCAAATTTGTATCCCTCTGCCTGAATTGCACCTTCCAGGGTTTTAGGCATTTCTTCCTCCTTTTCTATGACAGATTGGTTAAAATATGCCCCATTTTGTCACGTTTCGTCTTCAGGTATTTGACGTTCTCTTTCTTTGGGGGGATCTCGATTGGGACGCGCTCGATAACCTCGATGCCATACCCCTCCAACCCCTTTATCTTTCTCGGGTTGTTTGTCATCAAGCGAACCTTCCTTAAACCCAGGTCAACCAAAATCTGTGCGCCAATCCCATAATCCCTCAAGTCATCCTTGAACCCAAGCTCCTCATTGGCTTCCACGGTATCCCTCCCATGGTCCTGAAGGCAATAGGCCTTCAGTTTGTTGGCAAGGCCGATGCCTCTTCCTTCCTGCCGCATGTAGAGGATCACACCCTTTCCCTCCTTGTCTACCATCCGCATGGCCTGGTGAAGCTGATCACCGCAGTCACATCTGAGAGAGCCCAGGACATCCCCTGTAAAACATTCGGAGTGAACACGGACCAGCACCGGCTCATCCCCGGAAATCTCTCCCTTTACAAGGGCGATATGCTGAAAATCGTCCACGTCGTTCTCGTACATGATGATCCTGAAGGGACCCCCATAAACGGTAGGTAGAACACTCTCCGCCACAGGATGGACAAAGGACTCCGTTCGCATACGGTAACTGATGATATCTGCGATCTTGACGATTTTAAGATCGTGCTGTTTGGCAAACACCTCTAGGTCCGGCAGCCTTGCCATGGTGCCGTCATCCTTCATGACCTCGCAGATGACGCCCGCGGGTTTCAAACCGGCAAGCCGCGCCAGGTCCACAGACCCCTCCGTTTGCCCGGTGCGTACCAGCACGCCACCCTTTCGTGCTTTTAAGGGAAAGACATGTCCCGGTGTCACAAGGTCCTCCGGCCTGGCATCGTCAGCAATCGCCGTTAAGATGGTCTTGGCACGGTCATAGGCTGAAATCCCCGTGGTTACCCCCTCCCTCGCCTCGATAGATACGGTAAAGGCAGTCTGAAAGCGCGACTCGTTGTTGGTGGACATCATAGGAAGCTGTAAATCTTTAACCTTCTCTTCAGTCAATGAAAGGCAGATAAGCCCACGCCCATACTTTGCCATGAAATTGATAATCTCTGGCGTCACCTTTTCCGCCGCTATGGTTAGATCCCCTTCATTTTCCCTGTCCTCATCATCCACGAGGATAATCATTTTCCCCTGACGGATAAGGTCCAGGGCTTCTTCCATCGTTGCAAATGGCATAATTAAATCTCCTTTTATTGACGGCCTTGAGTGAGTTCCATAATTTTCACGGCTGTCTCAGTATATTTCTCTGATTATCTTATTCCAAATCACCCTAAAAATCCATGTTCAGCCAAAAAGGCCATGCTGAGCGCTCCCTTTTTCCCCTTTTCTGACGTTGAAATAAAACGCTTGACATATTTCCCAATCATATCGGTCTCCAGATTCAATCTATCCCCTATCTTTTTACATCCCAAAGTAGTCTGCTTTAGGGTGTGGGGGATCACCGCCACGGTAAATGCAGTTTGATGCAGCGAAGCAATGGTCAGGCTGATTCCATCGAGGGCTACGGATCCCTTTTCAATCATCATCTCCGCGAGAGACTCAGGTACCTCGAAGGTCATTTCCATCATTTCTCCCACCGGATTTATCGCGGTCAAAACCGCAAGGCCATCGATGTGCCCGCTGACCAGATGTCCTCCCAGTAGCTTATTCAGGGTAAGGGCGGGCTCCAGATTTACGAGATCTCCCGGATGAAGCTTTCCCAAGACTGTTCGAGACAGGGTCTCTTTCGACACATCGAAAAACAGGGATGCGGGGAGAGCCTTTCGTGTAACGGTCAAGCACGCCCCATTAACCGCCAGGCTATCTCCCAGCTTCAAACCTGGGAAAAGTACGGGAGCTTTGACAACCAGCCCCATTCCGTCCACTCTTTTCAAGGCGGATTCGATGGCTCCCACTTCCTCAATAATTCCTGTAAACATGCTTCGTTCTCTCAATTCTCCGTCAGAGCTTCTCTTGTAGATATCCCTGAAAGAGGAAATCCTTTCCCACCTTGCGTATCTCCCACGGTGTCACCGGTATGGCTTCATCAAGGGAAGCAGGGGATGGCTCAAAAAACATGGAACGGCTTTCTTGCCCGCCCAGGACCTTTGGGGCGTAAAAGACCATGACCTTCTGCGCTATTCCCTGCCTGAGCGCTGAGGTGTTCAGTTTACTTCCCCCCTCCATGAGGATGCTTGTTATCTTTCTCTCTCCTAATATAGTTATTAAATGCCTTAAGTCCACCTTTTTATTATAGAGGCGAACCGGTAAGATCTCAACGCCTTGTGATTTCAGCCGATCCCTCTTTTCTTTATCTACCTCAGGGCCTGTGGCAATCAGAAGGGGGGCGGTTCCCGTGGAGGTAACGAGTTTCGCGTTTTCGGGTATCCTTAATGTGGTATCCACCACGATCCTCAGGGGTTGATGGGGAGGTCTGGGGCTCCGACAGGTCAACAGGGGATTATCCTTCAACACAGTCCCAATTCCTACCATCACTGCATCCATTGCACCACGCAGATAATGAACGTACTTCAGAGATTTCTCTCCCGTTATCCACCTTGAACTTCCAGTCCTGGTCGCGATTTTACCATCCAGGGTCGCAGCGATTTTCATTACCACAAAAGGGACCTTGTGCGTAACAAAATGGATAAAGGCCTCATTCAGCCTCCGGCATCTCTCCTCAAGGATTCCTTCCTCTACATCGACACCGTTTGCCCGAAGGGTTTCAACGCCACCCCCCTGAACATCCGGGTTGGGGTCGCGCATCCCAATAACCACCCGATGGATGCCCGCCTTCAGGATCGCCCGGGTACAGGGCGGGGTATGTCCCGTGTGGTTACAGGGCTCGAGATTAACATAGATCGTTGCCCCTCTGGCCTGCCCGCCGGCATCCCGAAGGGCAACCACCTCCGCGTGGTCCATCCCGTAGGCTCTGTGGTATCCCCTACCTACGATTTCCCCATCTTTTACGACCACCGATCCAACGAGCGGGTTAGGAGACACCTTTCCCTCACCCTTACGAGCAAGATGCAGGGCAAGACGCATAAAGTGTTCATCAATCCTGTGCTGGCTTGTTTTGATTTTTCAAAAGCTCCTGTAATTCACTCAAGAATTCTTCAATATCCTTGAACTCGCGATAAACCGAGGCAAACCGGACATAGGCCACATCATCCAGGGAATGAAGAGCCGCCATCACCTCCTCCCCTATCTTCTGGCTGGAAACCTCCTTTTCCCCCTTGTCCTGAATGCCCTGCTGCACACGCGCGACGATTCTTTCCAGGGCGTCGATACTGACGGGGCGTTTTTCACACGCCCTCCTCAGCCCGCGCATCATTTTTTCGGGATCAAAAGGCTCTCGCCTGCCATCCTTTTTCACGACCATAGGCTGGATGACCTCCACGTGTTCCACCGTGGTAAAGCGGTGGCGACAGGAGAGACACTCCCTCCGCCGACGTATCATATCCCTCTCCGGGGTCGTACGGGAATCGATAACCTTGCTGTCAGGGTAGCCGCACTTGGGGCACTTCATTTTTTCCTAAACTGCACGGTCGGGATCCCGGCTTCCTTAAGCATATCCCTCGAAAGTTCATCGGGATATCCCGCCTCATAAATAATCTTGACGATACCGGCATTAATCAGCATCTTGGTGCAGATAATACAGGGATGATTCGTGCAATACAGGGTCGCGCCCTTAATGGAGACGCCGTGATACGCTGCCTGAATGATGGCATTCTGCTCTGCGTGTAGCCCTCGGCACAACTCATGCCGTTCCCCTGAAGGAATCCCAAGCTGCTCTCTTAAGCAACCAAGGTCAAGGCAATGGGCCAGACCCTTTGGAGCCCCGTTATACCCCGTCGCGAGTATCATCTTATCCTTCACCAGTAAGGCCCCCACATGCCGCCGCAGGCAGGTGGACCGCTTTGCCACCAGGCGGGTGATTTCCATGAAATATTCATCCCAATCGGGCCGCTGTGACTGTGGGAGGGTTGTCATTTCATCCCTCGTTACGTATCTCCGGCCGTATAGGATAATTCGTGCAAAATGCCTTGACCTCGCTGGCAACCTGCTTCTGGAGCGATTTATCGCTCACGTTTGAAAGCACACGATCGATCCATTCGGCGATCTGCGCCATCTCCCTTTCGCGCATCCCCCGGGTCGTCACAATAGGCGTTCCGATACGAATGCCGCTCGTCACATAGGGTGACTGGGTATCAAAAGGAATGACATTCTTGTTTAGGGTTATACCCGCCCGATCGAGGGCGTGTGCCGCATCTCGGCCGGTTATTCCTTTGTTTGTCAAATCAACCAGAAACATATGATTATCCGTCGAGCCCGTCACGATGTCATAGCCTTTTTCCTTCAACGCCTGGCACAAGGCCTTCGCGTTCCTGACGATTTGTTTGCCGTATTCCCGGAACTGCTCTGTCTGGGCTTCCTTGAAGCATACGGCCTTGGCCGCAATGATATTCATGAACGGTCCCCCCTGCAGGCCGGGAAAGACCGTACTGTCAATCTTTGAGGCGTATTCCTTTCTACACAGGATGAAGGCACCTCTGGGGCCGCGAAGCGTTTTATGCGTCGTCGAGGTCACGAAATCAACATAGGGAACAGGGCTGGGATGCACCCCCGCTGCGACAAGCCCCGCAATATGGGCGATATCGGACATGAGCAGGGCCCCAACCTCGTCTGCAATCTCTCTGAATTTCCCGAAGTCAATGATGCGGGAGTAGGAACTTGCCCCTACAACAATCATTCTGGGTTTAACACTTCTGGCCATCGTTCGAACCTCATCGTAATCAATGAGATGGGTTTCCCGAGATACCCCGTAGTGGTAAGATTGAAATATCCTGCCGGTAAAACTGGCAGGAGCCCCATGGCTGAGGTGCCCTCCATGAGAAAGATTCATGCCCAAGATGGTATCGCCTGGTTTCAGCATGGTGAGATAAACAGCCAGATTGGCTATCGTTCCGGAAAGAGGTTGGACATTGCAATGTTCTGCCTTAAACAGATCCTTAGCCCTCTCAATCGCAAGGGACTCAGCCTCGTCCACATATTCACACCCTTCGTAAAATCGCTTTGATGGATATCCCTCTGCATATTTGTTCGACAGAATGCTGCCCTGTGCTTCGATAACCGCCTGGCTTACGTAGTTTTCCGAGGCGATGAGGATAATCTTATCGGCTTCCCGGCGCTCTTCACCCGAAATAACACCGGCGATATCAGGATCCATTTTCATCAATGCTGTCATTTAAAGTTACTCCCCCCTCAATGTTTTTTATACGTAACGGCTTTGGCAAGAATTCAAAGGCATAAAGGTAAAGGCGCTGAAGGGTGTACACCCTTCAGTACCCCTTTTTTTCAAACGCACCTATTTTGTCCAGTCTCCGGGTATGCCTGCCCCCTTCAAAACGGTTCCCAAGCCAAGCGTCAACGATACTGAAAGCAACTCCCGCGCCAACAACCCGTCCCCCGAAGGTAATAATATTCGCGTTGTTATGCCGCCGGCTCATGGCTGCTGTGTAGGCATCATGAACAACCGCAGCGCGGATACCCTTAAATTTGTTGGCGGTCATAGCCATGCCGATCCCCGTTCCGCAGATAAGGATCCCCAATTCTACCTTCTTTTGTTGAACCGCTCGGGCAACTTCCGCGGCAAAATCGGGATAATCTACGGACTCCTCGGATGTTGTCCCAACATCCATTACTGAATACCCCTTTTCAACCAGGTAAGCCTTGACATCTTCTTTCAGGGGATAACCCCCATGATCCGCTCCAATCGCAATGGACTCCAAATATCTATTCCTTTCCACAAAATTATCAAGTTTTGCTATTTAATAATATTTTATCTTTTTTTTCAAGAAAAAACCAACCCCGGGGGTGACTTTTTGAAATAAGATGTTATTATTACTTAGAGATGAGGGGGAAAAATATCGAAGCATCCACCGTTGAAAGGTGATTTAAGGGAGGTATCATGAGGGAAAAGGTTAAAGAGGCCATCGAAAAAATCCGTCCCTCTTTGCAGATGGACGGCGGAGATATTGAGTTCGTGGGTATCGAAGGCAATGTTGTGAAGGTTCGTCTCAGAGGTGCGTGTGGAACCTGCCCCATGTCCGTTATGACCCTGAAAATGGGTGTAGAAAGGATTGTGAAGGAAATGGCTCCTGAGATTGAAAGTGTTGAAGCCGTCTAACCTCCTTTTCTGAAAGAGTTTCAGACACGTCGTGATTCCAAAGATAGACAAGGATAAGTGCGCTGGATGTGGGGACTGTGTCGATGTCTGCCCTGGTCAGGTTTTTATCCGACAGGGGGAGGATATTCTTGTCTCTTTCCCGGAGGAGTGTATTGAGTGCAGGGCGTGTGAAGATGCCTGCCCCACAGGGGCGATTCGCTTGATCGACGGATAAGGTGAATGCAATCCAGGTGGATTATCGATGGTGACAGGTCCAAAAAATGGGTAAAGATTCTGGCGCCCGC
>JALTEW010000099.1 GCA_027073795.1 bacterium
GATACCCAGTTCCGGACTGAACAACTCAAAAAAGTTGGCAGGCAACAGCTGCCGCATACCATCCATGCCCCCTACCCTGCCCAATCCCAAAGGAATGAGCATGATCGAGAGGATTATGATCATGAATCCCTGTATGAAAGTGGCATAAGCCGAGGAGATCAGCCCTCCAAAAAAGCTGTAAATGATAAAGGCAGCGGTCATCGCATAGACAACACCATCTGTTGAGATCATATCGTTCGTGGCCACAGATATCACTTTTCCGGCCCCTTTCAGCATAGCTCCCTGGGCAAAGATGAAAAAAAGGATTGCAAAGACGGAATAAAAGATCCCCATATTCTTCCCGTACCGGTCTTCTACAATCTCCCCCACCGTTGTCCTTTCACTCCGGCGGTACCAGGGAGCGATCAGCCAGTAAAAGGGCGTGATCACCATGTTCTTCCACTGATACCATATCGATGCAAATCCCATCTGAAAACTTGCGCCTGTCTGTGCTACAAAGTTCTCGGAATGTGTTCCCGCTCCGAAACCCTGTGCAATCATGATCCACTTGTTAAATTTTCGTTCACCCCGGAAATAACCGTCACTTGTTTTCACTTTGCGCGTCAGCCACAAGCCATAGCTGGTGATGCCCAAGAAATAGGCCACTACCACAAGTGTGTCAAGCCAGTTGAAGCCGTTGTCCATGTTAGGTACTAAATATGATCGATCATTGTCCAGACAAAAGGGAAGCTGACGCTTTGTCGAGGAAGAGCCAGGTGGCGGAATGTTCCTGCAGGGCCGTGGCGGGGATCATCGGGGTGACCCCTGACTCCACCGCTCCCTGCACGGCCCTGGATTTCCGCTCGTCGGGCACACTGCATATGATCGCCTTCGACTTCAGGATCTGGCGGATCGACATGCTGATGGCGCGGCGCGGCACATCCTCCAGCGTGTAGAACCACCCCTCACTCATCTGCTGGCGGCGGCAGGCCTCATCCAGCTCAACGACCAGGTAAGGCTCATCGGTCTCAAAGTCGGCCGGAGGATCATTGAAGGCCAGGTGACCGTTTTCACCGATGCCGATAAATGCTACATCAATTGTCCTTGCTCTGATGATGTAACCCAGACGCTTGCATTCGATCTCAGGATCGCCGGTGTCACCGTTCACATAATAAAACTGCTTTAATGGCACCTTGTCTACAAACCGCTCTTTCAGGTATTTCCTGAAAGAGGCCGGATGGGTGACCGGCAAATCTATGTACTCGTCGAGGTGAAAACCGGTAACCTTCGACCAGTCCACATCCTCCTTTACCAATGCTTCCAACATCTCAAACTGGGATGCCCCCGTGGCTACGATGATATTTACTTCTCCTTTTTCAGCCAGAGCCTTTCGAATGAGTTCGGCACCTTTGGCTGCAGCTTTGCGCCCCAGATCTTCCTTGGTATTAGAAATAATGATCTCCATTTGTCAAATAATTTTCTGGTTAAAAACTTTTTTATCGCTTAAATCAATATTCTTTTGAGTCATCAAATATATTTATAGACTCCTAATTCCCGTTCCTCCTTCCATCTTCCGCGGGTAAAATCGGGAAATTTCACGGGGACACTGCCCAATTCAACCGAAAGACGTGACAGCGGGACGATCACCGACCAGTTGACACCGTCATACACATCCATATCCATAGGAAGTCCTTTGTTAAGGTTTTGGATCAGTCTGTAAAATTCAATATAGTCGATGCCGCCATGTCCTCCGTTCTCCTCTGCTTCTTTCTTCATCTTCACCCAAAGCGGATGTTCATACTTGTCCCTCATCTCCCGGTACTTTTCTTTATCCAGCCAGTTGTGACCACGGTCTTCACTGTATAAGGCGAGCCGGCTGGGATATCCTTCATGGTATGCTTTGGTGCCAGCCAGAGTATTTATTCTGCTATAGGGACGGGGAGAAACCACATCATGCTTCAGGATGATCATCCTTCCTTTGTGTGTTTTGATCATGGAACTATTCATATCGCCGTGGGCAAAATGTTTCCGGTTATAAAAAGCATTTTCCGGTGGGGATTTGGGACTGTACTCGTGAAGACTTGCCTCCAGGGAACTCATAGAGACGAGCTGTTCAAAACGGTCACCCCGTCCGATCTCCATATAGTTGGCCACCGGCCCCAGACCATGAGTAGGATAGAGATTCGCATCATAGTTTGCATGCAAACGCAGGCGCCATTGCTTGTAATAACCATGATATTTAGGATCTTCATTGCTGATGAAAAGTTTCTCAAGCAAATGATGAAGATATCCAGCTTCTGCGAAAGTAAGGGTTCCGAAGACCCCTTTCTTTACCATGTTAAGGATCCATAGTTCTTCTTCGCCGTAGGAAACATTTTCCAGCATCATACAATGACGCTGTGTTTCTTCAGCTGTATTCACAAGACCCCAGCATTCGTCCATCGTAAAGGCTATTGGCACCTCCGACACCACATGTTTCCCCTGCTGCATGGCATAAATGGCCATCGCCGCATGGTCGGGCTCAGGTGTCACCACCACCACCAGGTCAATATCATCCCTTTTCACCATATCCTTCCAGGCCTCCTCACTTCCCGAATAGGCAGCGATCTTCGGTTTTTTGTGATTCAGGCTCTCCAGGAGGTCCAATGCCCTTTTCACCCTGTTCTCCCGGACATCACATATCGCCACAATCCTGGCTTTGGGTGTCAGGGAGTTGATCGTCTTTACATGCCCGTATCCACGGTTCCCTACCCCAATGATACCTATCCTCACCTGTTCGATGGGATCCACTCGCAGATCCATCACCGACCTGCCCTGAGCCTTTGGAGTCTTTGTTAATAGATTCAACCTCTCATTGATATGATCCTCTGCAAAAAGCCTGCCGGACGAAAGTCCCAGAAAACCAACACTCAAAGCCGACAACTTAATAAAATCGCGTCTGTTTTGTTTTTTCATTTTTCCCGTTTTAGTATGACCGTGTTTTAAAATTTACATAACGAAATATACCGTCCGGCACGAGGTATAGAGAGATAATCCCTTTTTTATTCCCTTCATCATCCACGAAAATGGTGTTCGAAGAAACCTCACTTCCCATTCCCGAAGTGGTCGAAAGACAAGATAGGTAGGTCTGTCGTCCCTTCAGGTTACCGATGCCAATAATCTCCTCAACTGTTTGTGTTTCCCTACTTCTGATACCATTTATTAACTTCCAATGAACTACCCCGGGGCTCTGCCCCGGGGAATTCTTTGATTTAACTTGCCAGTAGCATGTAAAAAGAGAGTGGAATCTAAAATTAATTATCCATCAAATAAAAG
>JALTEW010000100.1 GCA_027073795.1 bacterium
CGGGTTCCAGGCCCAGTGCCACCGTTGAATACTGATGACCAATGGTTACCGGTAGCTTGCCCTTCACCACCTCCGGATGGTAGACCATCCCCCGGTCTATGAGCGTATGGGCGTATGGCCGAGGCGCTGGCGTCACATCCGCTACTAACAACCCGAACGGCCACCTCGTGAGCCGAGGTAGATAGGGCGCAAGCTGATGGGGCAGAGCCAGTGGCTCCAAATCCATCGTATCTATCGCCTTGAAGATGGTGGAGTAGCTGCGCGGATAATAGGCTGCCAGACTGTATTCCACGACGGACTTGGCATTCGGAACGCTGCAGATGGCGTCCAACAAGTCCATTAACGAGTCGGCTCGATTATTAAAGTTCTGGTACAATGGGATACGGAACTGTTTCAGATCGATAGTGTGTTGTTTATTTTTCGTCATCATACACTATTTCTGTAACAGTCCCTCCTTTTTGTCAAATTCTCATTGGCTCATGTGAGCCAGATTGTCAAAAGTCCAACATTTAAATTCCCCTATAATTCTATTATATAAAAAATTGAGTTCCGGAGAGTAGAACTATGAAGATCAAAAACCTTCCATATTCCCTGCCACATCATGTGTTGATTGAAGAAGAGGTTTTACGTGACGGTTTGCAAAATGAAAAACGTCTTTTCTCCACGGAAGAAAAACTCTCTTTAATTCACTTTCTAATTGCCTCCGGAATTAAAAGGATCCAGGTGGGTTCTTTCGTACATCCCAAGTGGGTTCCCCAAATGGCGAATACAGACGAAGTCTTTAAGAGACTTCCTGAAGTGCAAGATGTCACCTTTACCGCCTTGATTCTCAACGAGAAAGGACTGGAACGTGCTATTGCGTCTAATGTTCGTCACTTGAGCATGTCCGTTTCAGCAAGCGAAACCCATAGCCTCAAAAATACAAATTGCACCACGGAAGAGGCATGGAAACGTATCGAACGTCTGATTCTCAATGCTAAAAATCACGGAATCATGATTCGGGCCGGCGTGATGACGGCTTTTGGATGCGCATATGAAGGAAAGATTCCTTCTACCAAGGTATTCCATTTGGTTGAACGTTACACGGCCTTAGGAGTCGATGAAATCAATTTGGCTGATACAGCCGGCTTAGGAAATCCAAAATTGGTGTATGAAATTGTAAATGAATCAAGAAAAATTGCGGGACACATTCCTCTTTCACTCCATCTTCATGATACACGAGGTATGGGACTTGCCAATATGGCAAGCGGCATCGCAGCGGGGGCAACCATTTTCGACACATGTATTGGTGGTTTGGGTGGGTGCCCTTTTATACCCAACGCGGCCGGAAACATCGCGACAGAAGATGCCGTTTTCATGTTGCAAGAAATGGGGATAAATACTGGCATCGATGTCGAATCCCTTTGCAAAATTACGCATTCCCTTGAAAAAACCCTGAATAAATCTCTCCCCAGCAAGCTTGCAAGCCTTCCTTCCCCCTATCCGAATTTGAAAAGGTCTAACTCATGAAACCTAAGGAAAAAGAAAGCATAGCTGTTTCTCGAGCCTTGCAACTTCTTAATGTCTTTTCCTTCAAAAAAGATTCCTTCACCTTGACCGAACCCAGCAATCACCTGGGTTATTACAAAAGCACTGTCCACCGGCTTGTGAAAACGCTGGAACGATGGAATTACCTCCGCAAGGAAGGAAATAAAATCACTTTGGGTCCCCAAGTTTTCATTCTTGGAGAAATCTACTATCATTCCCTGGACCTTATACGCCTCTCAGAACCTATCCTAAAAGAAAGCGGTGAAACCGCTGCAATCTATGTGCGAGACAGATTAGACCGGCTCTGCCTATGCAGGGTTCAGAGTCCACAACACATCAGGCATTCTGTAGAACCAGGGCAGAAACTGCCTATTTATACAGGGGCCAGCGGCAAACTCCTTCTCGCCTTTTGCCAGGACGATTCTATTCTGAAGACCTTGAAATCAACATCCCTGACCCCTTTAACCCCAAAAACGATTACTGATTTCGATACACTAATCAAAGAACTTGAAAGGACACGCCAGGCAGGTTTTTCTATCAGTTTCGGAGAAAGAGACCTTCCCGCAGCTGCCGTTGCCATTCCCGTCTGGGGAGGGCAGCAACGCCTATACGGCTCTCTAAGCAATTCTGGTCCTGCTTCACGTTTTACCAAAGAAAAACAACATCAACTCCACTGTCTTCTATGAAAATATGGGGAAAAAGCTGTCGTCACTCTTAGGGTATTCTGGTAATTTTTGGGAAACCTTAGCTTCTGAAGAAACAGCAAATACATATATAAACCAAATCAAGATGAGAAAGGAAGCTGAATGATGAACATATTGACTGGTGTGGTGGTCCTTGACCTCACAAATGTTCTCGCTGGTCCCTTTGCCGGATATCTCCTGTCCCTCTTGGGAGCTGAAACAATCAAGATTGAACATCCCAAAGGTGGGGATCTAGCGAGAAAGTTGGGTGCTTCGACCGAACTCAACAAACTTTTGATGGGAACCTCATTTCTCGCACAAAATGCGAACAAAAGAAGCATCGCCATTAACCTAAAAATGCTCGAAGGCAAGGAAATCTTCAAGAAATTGGTCGAAAGGGCCGACGTGGTCCTAGAAAACTTCCGCCCTGACGTGATGGATAAATTGGGGCTTGGATACGAGGTTATAAAGGAGGTAAAGGAAGACATTATCTATTGTGGCATCTCCGGTTTTGGCTGCAATGGCCCTTTGGCAAAAAATCCGGCTTACGATCAGATAATCCAAGGGAAAAGCGGACTGATGGATGTTACAGGAACCGAAGATACGGGGCCACTCCGCGTAGGGGTTCCAATTGCTGACACAGTTGGGGCTCTTACCGCTGTTATGTCGACCTTGGGTGCTCTTTTGTATAAACACAAAACGGGAAAGGGTCAAATGATCGATGTATCCATGTTGGACTCCATTATCCCAATGATGGGTTGGGTTGTATCAAATTATCTCATCGGAGGACAAAAGCCGGTTCGGATGGGGAATGAAAACTTTACGGCCGCGCCCTCAGGGGCCTTCCAGACGAAAGACGGGCTGTTGAACATCTCCGCCAACAAAAACGAACAATGGCAAAAGCTATGCAAAATCCTCGGGGTGGAGGAATTGCTGGCTGATCCGAGGTTTGCCGAGCGTGACACCCGGAAAAAGAACCGATACGAACTTTCCAAGATTTTGAACGAACACCTAAAAGAAAAAACAGCCGAGGAGTGGGAAAAAATTCTGAATG
>JALTEW010000101.1 GCA_027073795.1 bacterium
TCTTTATGGTAAGCAATGATAGACTTTATATTTCCCTTGCTGTCAAGTAAGGGGTATGAAGTCACGAGGAGGTATTTATTCAGCGTGTCGCTGTAAACCTCCCCCGAGGCAGGTTTTTTTATACGTACAGATCTGGAAACGGGGCAGGAGGTGGGGGTTCCTTTCCTACCTTGACACAGATCACAACAACGCCTTCCTAAAATCCTTTCCAGTGGTACAGAAAAGAGAACAGATGTTGCCTTGTTTGTCTTTCTTATGGTGAAATCAGGCTTCAAGACCATGAGCATGTCTGTAATCCCGTCAAAGATGGTTCTCCACTCCTTTTTACCCAGTGAGACCCTCTCCTGGAGTTTTAAGCGCACCCTGTCTTCATCACTTCTTTTCGTAATGTCCATCCCGATTAAAATAGAAACTGCCTTTCGCCTCGCATCCTGAAAACGTGTTCCTGTCCATAAAACAGTCTTTTCGCTCCCCCATCTGTTTTTAAACCTCCCTTCGAATGGAGATTCACCGTTTGCTTGCAGCATATTGCTGAAGAGGTTTCCTATGGTTTCCCTGGTTTTCAAGGGGTTCTGCTGAAAGATTGTCTCGAATGGTCTGCCAATAATCTCCTTTCTTTTCCAACCGGTTATCTCTTCTACCCTTGGATTTATGTAAGTAATCTTATCCTCTTTATCGAGAACAATCACAAGAACTGGGACGAGGCCCAGCAGTGAATCTCCAAATCCTTCAAAACTACCTGCCTTAGCCATTTTTAACCCCTTCTTTGTCCCATTGTCGATAACTGTGCCTTAGCCCTTTCACCGGTACTTCTCAAAAACCTCTAAAAGGCATGGGCTTAACGCTGTATATCTCTCAATCATAACCTGTCTCGCAAGCCGGATGGCAAAACGGCTTTTGTGAACAAACCCTCGTAAACTCTATTCCAGATTCTCTTACACATTTACGCTTACCATACCAAAAAATCTACCCAAGAAAAACTTTTTTAGCTCATCTGAAAAGCACATTTACCCATAACCGGCGTGAATAGTGTGTGACATTTTCAGTCCCGATAACAATATCGGCCTACAGGGTTTGCAACCCTCTTTTCTTCATTGCCGTCTGATTATGAACATTTACAAGTGCATCTTTTTTGTTTTCAGCGGCTACAGAGGTGATGCATTCACAAAAGTCGGAATTATATCCTGTGTCGATGGACCCGGATATGCGGGATTACCCCGTTGGAATCTATTTTAATTTTCGGAGGATACGCTTGGCGATTCTGGCCTGATCCGTGCGGGGATATTTTTTAATAAGTTTTTTAAGAACAAGTTTCCCATCCGTTTTATCATTCAGCTTAATGAAGGCCAATCCTTCTTTTAAAAGGGCGGAAGGGACCTTGTCTCCCCGGGGATATTTGCGTATGACCTTTTCGTATTCGAGGATGGCACTTTCAAAATCCCCCTCGGCGTAATAGGTTTCACCAATCCAGAATCTTGCATTGTCGGAATAGGCGGATTTGGGGTATTTTTTCAAAAAAGCCCTGAATTTATTCCGTGCCGCCTGGTAGTTACCCTGAGTAAAATTACTGTAGGCATCATCGTAGAGAGCTTCAAGGGAAGAAACGGTTCCCGTAATATCGTTCTGAACCGGGACAGGTTTTTGGGGTTTGGGAAGAGCGGCCTGTTTCTTCTTGAACTTGGACAATTGCTCGTGCTGGACCCGAATCTCCTGTTCTAAGCGCGCTATTTTTTGGTCTATTTCGTTCAGGCGCTGGATGGTGTCGTTTGTTTTCGCATCGATGGCCTTGAGTTCGGTGGTCGTTGCGTCGATCTCGCTCTGAAGTTCCGCATATCTTTGCTCATCGAAGGTTTGGGATGATTTTTTACTTTGTTTTATCTCGGTTTTTAATTGATTGATTTCCCTTTCCATCCTTGCCAAATCCTGCTGGGTCCGGAAAGATTCTCCGTTTAAGGCGCACCCGAAAAGGATCGGGGCGATCAGAAAAAATAGATAAGGGAAAATTCTGAAACTATGCAGTTTTTTTGTCACTGTTAAAAACCATCCCTGAGTGTTGGGAAATCCCAACACTCAGGGAGAGAGAAGATTGAGTTATTTTTCCAAAATGATAAAGTGGCACCGCCGGTTTTTTGCCCATGCCTCTTCATTATGGCGTGGATCCAGAGGCATTTCCTTCCCATAGCTTATGGTGGATAGCCTGTTCGCGTCCACGCCAAGATTTACCAGAAACTTCTTGGCGCTCTCTGCTCGTCTTTCCCCCAAAACGAGGTTATACTCTACAGATCCTCGCTCATCGCAATGGCCTTCGATCTGTATTTTGTAGGTGGGATGGGCCAGCAAATATTCAGCGCTTTTCTTCAAAACCGCTGTAGCATCGGGACGGATGTTGTATTTGTCGAAATCAAAATGAATATCCTTCAGGTATTTGCTTTCCATGAACTCGCCTTGGATACCCGGATATTTCTTCTTTTGCAGGCCTTCTTCCTGAACGCCTTTCTTCTCGGCTGTGACTTCCTGTTTCCCTTTTTCGCCCCCTGTTGGCGTCGGTTTCACCACTTTTTTGGAGCAGCAGCTAATTGTCAAAAACAGGGGCACCATCAACAGGGCGACTAAGATTCCTAACCTCTTTTTAGTCATTGTTTCACCTCCTTTCATGTTAGGGTTTCTCCAAATGCGGGGACCAGGAAGGCATCGTGTTTTTACCCCTTCCCTCTGTGAGCCTTCTCTTGAAATTTCCGTCAAAATTCATGATGTAAATATCCGTGCCCCGCCTTGTTGCCTGACTATAGGCAATATATCTGCCATCCGGTGACCAGCTTGGTGTGTAATTATTGCCTATAGAAGTTAGCACATGAATTGTGCTTCCGTCAAGGGTCACTGTACATATTTGAAACTTCCCGTCAATAATGCCACTGTAGGCGATTCTATCTCCCCTCGGAGACCACACGGGGGCAACATTATAGGTTCCTCTGAAGGTCAGGCGTTTAACATTCGAGCCGTCGGCGTTCATCGTATAAATTTGGGGCCTTCCTGTTCTGTCGGAAACAAAGACAACCTTTTTGCCGTCTGGAGACCAGGAGGCGGAAAGATTATCCCCCCAACCCTTTGTAAGTTGTTTGACCTTTCTTCCTTTCCTGTCCAGAAGGAAGATCTCGGAACCGGAAGGGGTTCTCATGGTCAGGGCAATGTATTTGCCGTCAGGGGACCAACCTGGAGCCGCGTTCAGGCCAACACGGTGAGAAAAGAGGTAAATTTTGCCAAT
>JALTEW010000102.1 GCA_027073795.1 bacterium
TTGTTATGTAATCTTAGGATATTGTTGACAATTTAAAGTTTTTTAGATAAGAAAGCGAGCAAGGGGGGTGAATATGAAGAAGTTTCTCCTTATAGTTATTCTGGTAATCGTACTCTTTGGCATGTTTGTCTATTTTGGGGGTGGAACTGCAGTAAAGTATATGGGGCAAAAGACGATCGTGGCAGGGGAGTACCTTGAAGATCTGGAAACCCAGATGAAAAATTACATTCAGGGAAAGGTTGACCGTTTACAGAAAATCAAAAAGGGTTTGCTAAGTTCCTCACCTTAGTTAATGCTTGATGGCTTCATAAGGTGTAGAGGCAACAGAGAGGAATCATTTGGTTGCTGTCTGATCCAGACTTCTTGTGAGTCCATCAATATTTTATGGAAAATCCCTCATAGTCCTGTGGCGCAGGTAATTCGGTGGCCGCAACGTCGAAAACATGTGCGCCTGGAGGCCCCTCTTGGCACCAGGCTATGAAGGTATCAACGGCGGAAGGTGTTCCCACGGCAACCGCTTCAACCTTACCGTTGGGAAGATTTTTTACCCAGCCGCTGATGTCAAGGCGCGAGGCCACCCTCTGCGCAGTATAGCGGTAGAAAACCCCCTGTACCCTTCCGGATATGAGAAGGTGTACCGCTTTTTTCATGATTAACGCCCCCTTCTGCCAAACCGATGACGCCCTCCTCTGCCCCCAAAGAAGTGCCGGGAACTCATAGGGCTCATTGAGCGATTTCCTGTGAATCCATACATGGGTCGGCCTTGAAAGGTAAAGGCGCTCAAAGTGATGGCGCCTTTTGGACAGGCCTCTACGCATGCGCCACATGACCTGCACAACTCTTCCCTGATAAAAACCTCTTTTCCGACCATATAAATTGCCTGCGTCGGGCATACCTCGGCGCATTTCCCGCATCCCACGCATTTTGTCTTGTCGATGGTAATCATTTTACGCTCCCTTTTTTGACAATCATGGCGCCTTCTTTAACGCCAACGTGCCTAGCAATAATAGCACATTTTGCCCTCAAGAGGAAAAAGACCCGATCGTCTGCATCGTCACTCAGGCCTTCATAATTCCCCTGCCCTTTCGACACGATAATATCAGCCGCATGGTACACGTCAAGAAATTTCTTGTTTGCTTTTTCAAGAATCACGCCAGGGGTTCTGTTGCCGGATGAAACGGCCGATATAAACGATGGAAATCCTGCCTCTTTGATATCAGCAAGGGTTACATCATTGATGATAGGGACGTCCCTGGCCGCAACGGTTATCTTTAGATCAGGATAATGAGAATGAATGGTTTCAAGCAAAAGCCTGTCAAGGACAATTTCACCAGAGTTGTCCGCAAGCAGGAGCAGGGAGAATGACTGAGACAGGAGGTTCAGGAAATCTCCCGTGTCATCGATGGCGAGGGACTCATGGAGAGTTGCGAGAGTTTCGGTCTTCAAATCTTTGAGATGGTTTTGTGGAACACCAAAATCAACGCTGTTCCCGATGATGGCCAGTTTCATGGCAGTTTCGATCGGCCTGTCACTTTCCGTGACAAGGGCCTTAAAAAAGGGATACAGTGCCAAGGCATGCTGATTCGTTTCGTGCTTGACGGTTTCAAAGGGATCAAAGACCCCGGTTTTTTGAGATACCAATGGATAAATAATTTCCGCCATCTCAACCGGTTTCATTCCCTGCTGGAAGGTGGCAATGTGTCTGCAGGCCTCTATGAGGATTTCCCATTTCAGGGATTCATCGTTTGTAGAACGATTGGCTGCGCGGAGCGCCTGGAGTGCGAAGCAAGGCAGGCACTCTGGATAGACTTTCATGAATGAGCCTTTTTAGATAGGAAGGGCTTCGGAGGAAGGAAGGAGTGAAATGATTTCTTCTACCGTACCCACTTCCCTTAGAAAGGTCATCACGCCGCTTTCTTCAAGGATCCGACGTGATTTTTTCCCCATATCTCTGGCGGCAAAGATAGCACAATCTGGGAGTATTTGGCGAATTTCATCCGGATGGGCATGTTTTCCCTCAACCGCGAGGGGGTTTTCCCTCATTTCGCCCTTTATCCATTGCTTCCCGTCAAATTCGCAGATTAAGTAAAAAGGGGCCTGACCAAAGTGGTCATCCCACAATTGTTTCCCATCTGGGGTGGCAATTGCAGCCTTTAACATCTATTTCACCTTCCTGTTTGAGTTGCCTTTTCCAAATCCTGTAACCACATAGGTTCCCCCCGCGTGGGGGTCACGTGTTAGTTCGATGATACCATATTTTTCCGCATCGGTGAGAAAATCTCCAAAAGAGGAATACCCATAGACCCCTTCATCAAAGGAGGGCTGTTTCCGTTTCATCGTGTCCTTGATCATGGAGGAATAGAGAATCTCCTTGTTTTCACGAATAAGGGCCTGGACCGTTGAAACAAGAAGCTCAAAAGCTGTCTTCTTTTCCTTGGGAACCTTGTCCAAAGCCGGCGGCGTGCCGATAGAGGGACGGTCCAGGTCATCGTAGAAAATGAACTCATCGCAGTTGCCTACCAAGAGATTCGAAGTGGAGTTTTTGAGTCCCATACCAATAACTGACTTGTTGTTCTCGCGCAGTTTGGAAACCAAAGGGGAAAAATCGGAATCTCCCGAGAAAATAACGAAGGTATCCAGGTGCTCCTTGGCGTAGCAAAGGTCCATGGCGTCCACCACCATCCGGATATCCGCGCTGTTTTTGCCTGTCATCTGGCGCTTGGGAATCTCAATCAGTTCGATAGCGGCCTCGTGAAGCTCTTTCTTGTAATCCGGGTATTGGTCCCAATCGGCGTAGGCCTTCTTGACAATGATTTTCCCCTTTTCAAGGAGACGTTCCAGAACAATCCGGATGCTGAATTTTTTCTTTTTTGCCTCTTTATCTTTTCTCAACCCCAAGGCAATGTTATCGAAATCGATAAAAAGGGCGAGATTTTTTTCGTCGTTGGGTGACTTATTATACATGTCTTTTGTATATCTCCTTTATAATAATTCCTTCTGCTTTTAACCTTTAACCTATTCTATCATACGTGATTTTTGGGTAAGGTCAAGGGTAATGACCCAAAATCCGCGATTGGATTTAAGGGGGCTTATGGTATGAGCTTTTCTGGCCCTAAAAAGCTCTTTTTCAGAGACAAAAGGTTTCAGTCAGGGGCTATGGGAGCCCCTCTGAGATCCATTTATGCCATTTACAATGTCATCTCTTCCCCCTGAGGCTCCTTAGGGGGAGGCAAGGGGTCGGGGAGGCAAG
>JALTEW010000103.1 GCA_027073795.1 bacterium
AAACAACCTTCTGCCTCTCGCCGTCGCTGAGTTCATTGAAATATCTATCAGCAATATTATCTGCGTTGACAAGGTGCAGGTACTCCCTTATTTTGCTATTATCTCCTTCGGATAACCGCCCGAGGAAATCCGTATATGGGTATCTGCCCATGGCCACGAACTCAAATGCGGTAATCAGGCCAGGGTTTAGACGTTTGGTTAGTACTACGGCCAGGGATCTGGCCAGTTCATGTTGACGCAAATCGCCTAAGGGGTGAGCGCCAAGATATATCGCCCCTTTTAAAGGAGAAAGAAGCCTGGCAAGCGATCTCAGGATCGTGGTCTTTCCCGAACCGTTTGGACCGAGAAGGCAGACGAATTGCCCCTTTAACATTTCCTGATTAATACCGGCAACAACGGTCTTAGTCCCATAGCCTACTGCCAAGTTACGGGTCTCCATAACCTTTATTTTTTGGCTCCCGCTTTCTGGCTGCATCATATGGATACCCTCTTTTTAAGCAAAAGGCCGATAACAATAGGCGCGCCAAAAAGGGAGGTTATGGCGCTTATAGGCAGTTCCACGGGTGAAAAAACTGTCCTTGCTACCAGGTCGCACACTACGGTCACGATAGCACCCAGCAGAACAGCGCCCGGAATAAGCGCCCTGTTATCGGATGTCCCGAATATCAGCCTGGCCATATGGGGAACAGCCAGACCTATAAAGGCGACAGGGCCAGCAAAGGCGGTAACTAAACCGGCCAGGGCACTTGAAAAAATAACGATCAGGAATCGAAAGAGTCTGATATTGACGCCCATGGTCTTTGCATAATCCTCTCCCAGGAGAAATGCGTTGAGCGGCTTGCTCATGAGATATGCCCCAATCAATAGAGGTACGCCAAACAGGATCACCAGATAAAACTCCTGCCAGGTAAAGCCAGAGAAGCTTCCCATCTGCCATAGAACAAAACCTTTCACCCTTTCTTTCTCGGCAAATGTAATCAGGATGCTTGTGGCGGCATAGCAGAGGTAACCCATCATCAGGCCGATAATTAGGAGGGTAACAACGCTTTTTACCCTGGAGGCTACTATAACGATAATGGCCATCACCCCCATCGCACCGCAAAATGCCGCGAGGCTCAGGAAAAAGGGGGGGATGGCAGGAAGGCCCATGCTTAATCCACCGAGCATAACAAGCGCAACCAACAGTGTGGCGCCGGAAGATATGCCCAGCACATAAGGGCCCACAATCGGATTTCGGAAAAAAACCTGGAGCAAAAGGCCACCTACGGCGAGATACCCTCCGCAAAAGAGCGTAGAAAGGACACGGGGCAGCCGTATCTTCCAGATTATTGCCCCTGAGGTTGAGTCTGTGAGATGCCCAAGGATGATCCTGCATGTCTCAAAAAATGGTATGCTTACCGATCCAATACCTATGTTCAGGACAAAAAAGATGACCAGCATGATCAGAAAAAAGATAGAAAGTCCCTGTTGCCTTTTGACTTTCACAATGAAAAATCCCCCATAGACTTAATTTCCTTTTGTTCCCGTGGCATGCTCCTTATCCTTCGGGGAGTTCATAAAAGTATTTTGTCTTTCTTTTTTTAGGAAATAGCTCCGGATGAAGGATTGCCGCAAGCTCTGCGATGACTCCCGCCGTATCCGCGGATTGGTATAGCCCATGTCCGGTAAAATATATTTTCCCTCCATTCATGGGTCTGATATCCACTGCCTGGAGCAGCCTGCTCGATTCCCGCAGCATTTCCTTTGTCTTGATACCACTCTCCGGTCCCCTGAAGGTGATAAGGATATCTGCATGTTTTGCTCTGGAAAGAAACTTCTCCGGTGTAACCCACATTCAGGTGCCCCCCACGAGGTCACTGAAAAGATAATTTCCCCCTGCCTTTTCCACCATTTGCCCGGCCCAAGAGTTTCCAGTTACTACCCGTATCTTCCCTGTATAAATATCCCCCCAGATCACCCTTGGCCTCTCTTTGACCTTCTTTAGCCTGGCCGATATATTGTTGATCTCTTTAAGCTGTAATTCGGCAAAGGCCTTTGCCTTTTGATCCTCATTATAAAAGGTCGAAAGAAATCGAATGAAGTTTATGTGCTTTATCAAACCCTTAGCGTTCCTTGTGCCGGTCACGATGCACGGGATTGAAAGCTCATTAAGCTTGGGTACGATCCTTGCATCCCAGGTAAAGACCACATCCGGCTTGAGCTGCCTTAACTTCTCATAATCAATTGATGTGTAATTACCAAGATAGATTATCCTTCCATTTTCAATCCCTTTCCTTATCTCGGCGATATGCCAATGTTCTTTCTTGAATACGATACCAACAACGCTGTTTAGATGCCCAAGCTCCCTGATCAGCGCGGCGGTATACGGGGAATACACGACAACCCTTTTTACAGGAATCCGGATAACATCTCTCTCTTTGTATCCGTTCGGTGCATTGGATTCCCGCGGGACAAGCACAAGTCTCCTGCCGATACCATCGGTAACTTCCTTGCGCCCGCCCTTGGAGTATTTGATACCGAACCCCCCAAATTTCTCAGAATTCACCTTGCATCCTGAAAACAACAAAAGGAATAGGGCAATCGCTATCAGTATTCTAGGTACAGCTATGGCGGCATTCAAGCTGAGATAAAACTTCTTTATGGGAAATGTTGAGCTAATCATTTTATTTCAATAGTCCTAAAAAAATCCCCGGACCGAATTTGCTCGATCCGGGGATTTCCCTTTTTTATCCTCAGAACCACACGCCCACACTCCTTGTCCGCGAGGGGCGAGCCTTATTTGCATCCAAGCAGGTCTTCTGACTCGTGGATCATCCTACTTGCCGTGCCTTCCCGGGCTCATAAAACCCAGTGGCATCTTTGCGGTTTTCGTCCCCACTTACAGCCGCGGGCCGGTCCCCGATTCTCACGGGGTTCCCTATTAAGCCTTACGGCGCTTGGTGCCATCTAACTATTATCTTTTAGCACAATATTTTTTTCTGTCAAGTCCTTTTCAACTCCAGAATCCACCATCAAAAAGTCATCAGGGATTTTTTTAGGGTTTACCCGTGAGGTTTTTATCATAAAGGGGTTGGATTTATGGTGGAGGTAGTTATAGCGGCATCAAATACTCCTTTTATCCTTAAAGCAGTTGATTTTAAGTAAAGTCACAGCCACCGGCTTAGCCGGTGGCTGTGACTCATTCTAACTCACTGAATCTTCAGTGACAGCGGGGTTATTACTTTTTTTTGATGGGGAATTAAGG
>JALTEW010000104.1 GCA_027073795.1 bacterium
GTTGCGATCCATGTAAAATAATTTGAGGTTCTTGACTTCCTTTATGAGAAAATACAGGTTTTGTCAAGATATTTTGGACTTTCCCAAAAATTACAGTGAGGATTAGAGAATATTCTTTAAGAATAGGTGGTTATGCTATTTGCGAAGTGAAAGTGTAAAAAATGGGGAAACTCCAAAAAATATTTTACTTGAAAAAAAAATAAAATATATTGTAAGAAGTTAACAAATATTTAAACTTATCTTTATTAGAATGGAAGCTACTGAGAAAAAATTAAGGGAGCTCCGCAAGGCGAATCGGCTGACCTTGAAACAGTTTATATCCTTTATAAAATCTTCAACCACTGTCATTTCGGTTCCTTACAAGATTGCTACTGGCCAGGATTATTTCTTTGAAGTATCCAAAACACCAAAGAAAGGAGAATCTTATGGCGTTACTTCCAGAGGTAAAAAAGCATTATGGGAGGCAAAGACTCTTTATTAACGGGCAGTGGATGGAATCAAAATCGACCCTGCTTCACGAAAACACAAACCCTGCAACAGACGAGGTCATCTCTGAATTCCCCACAGCCACCAGGGAAGAGGCGCGCGCTGCCGTTGAAGCGGCAAGCAAGGCATTTCAAACATGGAAAAATCTTCCCCTACGGGACAGAGCATTAATTCTCTTTAACCTGCGCGCCAAGTTTGAAGAGCATTACGACGAATTATGCCGTATCTTGACACAGGATCATGGCAGGACCATTGATGAGGCGAAGGGGTCGGTCCGGCGGGTCATAGAGAACATCGAATCGGCCTGTTCAGCCCTCTACGGTATGCCCAGGCGCAACGAACACATCGATCAGGTTGCCAGCGGCATTGATCAATACCTCATCTGGGAACCGTTAGGACCCTTCCTTATTATCTCCCCGGGAAATATTCCCATGCATGCCTGGTCATCCTTCGTTCCATACGCAATGGCAGCCGGGTGTACCGTTGTTTTCAGCCCGAGCCGGCAGGACCCCGTTGCGGCAGAGGCTATCATCAAGGTTGCCCAGGAAGCCGGATTTCCGGACGGCGTCATCAACCTCATCCATGGGGGACGTGAAATCAACAAAGAGATTCTGGCACAGCCAGAGATCAAGGGGGTGGGATTTATCGGCTCCAACCGTGCCGGACATGAGCTTTTTGAGATGTGCGGCAGGCTTGGCAAGACATCCTCCATCAATGGAAATGGGAAAAATCATGTCGTCATCATGCCCGACGCCGACCTGGATCAGGCAGCACAGTGGTTATTGAGGGCATGTTTCGGAATGACCGGACAGCGCTGCCTTGGCGCTGACAATGTGGTGATTGTAGGGAATGTCTATGACGAGATGAAAGAGAGGTTTAAACAGGCCGCCGCCGGCATGAAGCTGGGCTACGGCCTCGATGAAGAAACCGACCTCGGACCCCTGACCACCCGTGCAGGAAAGGAGAAGGTCGAGAAGTGGATCGAGATGGCGCTTGGCGAGGGGGCCAGAATAGTTCTCGACGGCCGCAATCCCAAGGTTGACGGCTATCCAAATGGCTACTTTCTCGCCCCGACTATTCTTGAAAACGCAAACGTTGAGATGAAATCCGCCAAGTCAGAGGCCTTTGGTCCAGTGGCATCCCTTATCCGGGCAGACAACCTAAATGAGGTCATCGAGTGGATCAACACGAAAACCAATCTAGGACATTCTGCATGTATCATGACCCAGGACGGCAAGAACGCACGGCAATTCGTTCGCGAGGTCAACACCGGAAATGTGGCTGTCAACGTAGCCGTTGCCCAACCTTATGCCTTCTTCCCGCTTGGTTCCAGGAGGGAATCGTTCGTTGGAACGGCAAAGTCGCGGATGGCCTCCATACGGATGTTCATGGACGAGAAGCTCGTCATATCGCGATGGGTGTAAGACAAAAAGTATGGTAAAGAATATGACAACGGTCCTGATTTACCTTAGTGGTTCCTTTAATTTGTTATTTCACCTTAAAGGGAATAGGCAGTGATCAGGCAGAGGTGCCCAGGGATTAATAGGGGAATAGTATGAAGAGGAGATAAGAAAGGATACTTAATTTTATTTAGTAATTTAGGGGGGTGTCCTTCCACCGAGCAGAAACCGGAGACTTTTGAACGCTTATTATTTCCCTATGGGGGAAAACCATCTTATGGATCTTATCTTAGAGACAAGGGGCTTGAGCAAGCGATTCGGGGGCCTTGTTGCAGTAGACAATGTTGATATAAGACTGGGGAAAGGCGAGCTTCGCTGCATCATAGGGCCGAATGGGTGTGGGAAGACAACCTTTTTTAACCTTATTACCGGCAATCTGAAGCCGAGTTCCGGGCGCGTCATTTTTAGGGGAACGGACATTACGGGCTGGGCGGTTCACGATATCAGCCAGCTCGGCATCTGCAGAAAGTTTCAGGTACCATCCATATTTGAGGGGCTGACGGTTTTCGAGAATATGAGAGTTCCGTACTATGCACGCGCCAAACCGTCTATTTTTGGACGAGCCCAGCTTGCAAAGAATGTAAATGCGGAAATTATGGGGCACCTCGAACGCGTGAATCTGGCTGATCATGCACATGAACTGGCGAAAAATCTGGCGCATGGGCAAAAGCAGTGGCTGGAAATAGGCATGGTTCTGGCCAGCCGCCCGAGCCTCATGCTGCTGGATGAACCCACCGCCGGCATGACGGTGGCTGAAACTAAACTTACTGCCGAGCTTGTCAGGAAGATTTCTGAAGAGACCGACCTCAGCATCCTGGTTATTGAGCACGATCTGAGCTTTGTGAAGGAGGTGGCTTTAAAGGTGACAGTTATGTACAAAGGGGCCATATTCCGGGAGGGAATTTATGATGAAATTCAGGAAGACAGGGAGATTCGCGATATATACCTCGGGAGGCATCGTTAATGCTTCGTGTTGAAGGGCTTGAAGCTTCTTACGGGGGAAGTTTGGTTCTTCAGGGGGTTGAACTTTCCGTAAAACGTGGTGAAATCAAGGCCCTTATGGGGCGTAATGGAATGGGCAAAAGCACGCTTTTGAAGGCCATTATGGGACTGGTAAGGATAAGAGCAGGGAGTATCACGGTTGATGACAAACCAATTTCAGGTCTGGCTACACATCAGATAGCTCTTGCAGGTATCGGATATGTGCCCCAGGGGCGGGAGATATTCTCAGATTTCAGTGTGTTGGGTAACCTGCGCCTGGGGCTTTTGCGTTTTCCCAAAGCCCAGCGCAAGAT
>JALTEW010000105.1 GCA_027073795.1 bacterium
GAAAAGCTGCTTTATCTAGTGTTTGTCGGGCTGAATGAGCGGTTAGCTGCTCGAAGGCTCAAGGGATTTGCTGAAATCGAGGTGGAAAGCTATCATGTTGCCCAGACACACTAAATGGGGCGCTATCGGAACACATTCTGAGGAATACCTTGCTGGCTCTCTTGGAACATAAAGGGAAAAAGACTCTGCTTGAGGTCTACAGGATGCTCTCCGATTGGAGGTTTAGAAAGGAAGTGCTAAAAGAGATAAAGGATCCAGTTGTGAGATCTTTTTGGCAAAATGAGTTCCCAAAATACCTCTACCAATTCAAAGGAGAGGCACTGGCCCCGATCCAGAACAAACTAGGGGCTTTTTTGACCGTACCTTTGGTAAGAAACATCGTCTGTCAGGCAGAAAGCAAGCTGAATTTCCGAGAGGTTATTAATCAAGGGAAAATATTCCTCGTCAACCTGGCCAAGGGCAGGATTGGCGAGGATATCTCTTCTTTTCTTGGCTCCCTGATCGTGACAAAACTCCAGCTCGCAGCCCTTTCAAGGATAGATACCCCAGAGCAAAAGAGGAGGGATTTTTACCTCTATCTCGATGAATTCCAGAACTTCATTGTCCCTGAAACATTTGAAAGCATCCTTTCCGAGGCAAGGAAATACAGGCTATGCTTGATCCTTGCCCATCAGTACATCGGGCAACTGGGTGAGAGCTTAAGGAAGGCAGTCTTTGGAAATGTAGGGACAGTCATCACCTTTCCTGTGGGGCCAGAGAACGGCGATTTCTTGGAGAAAGAGTTCCATCCAGAATTCAACGGGCACGATCTGATAGCCCATGATAAATATCATATCTACTTAAAGCTTGCAATAGGCGGTAAAACTTCAAAGCCATTCTCTGCCTATACGTTACCGCCTTTATACAGATTCCATGCCCAAGGGAACACAGAGAGAATTATTTCCTTTTCACAGTCGCTCTATTCCCTACCAGCTCACTAGGATTAAGAAAGGAGAGAATACGGGAATTCATCTAAGAGGTGGCTTATCCAACAGGATGTTATAGCGTGGTTTGCTACCATAGCGTTTTTGAAAGTCGCTCAGCAAGCTCCGCTCTATTTCAGGAATCTCTTCGGTTTTGAGCCGAAGTAAGATCCCGATTTCTATCCCCTCCCGAGAACCTGCTTCTTCTAAAATCCGTTTTCCTATATCATCTTTACTCACAAAGTGAGCTTTGAGCCTACTTCTGATATCTTTATTACTTCTGCCGATGTAAATAACAGGGCTCTCTCCCTTTGGATACTTGATACTTCGATCCTTTAACCGGATGCAGTAAAGGCCACCCTGGCGCCTCCCCTCTAATCTCTTTAGGGCTTCTTCTGGGCCAAACCACTCCCATGTGTCGCAATCTTCACTCTTCATATTCCTCCCTCCTTAGTAAATTACTCCTTTGCGGGCAATGGTTTACTTCCTCTGATACTTCAATTGTATATCGAATAATAAATCCTGAAACTCGATTTTGCCAATTTCACTAGCACTAGCTTTACTACGTTGTTACGCCTTTGAGCTCTGATCGCTTCACATTGAGCTAATAATCTCCATTCTATACGTTCTGTTCAAATGGAAATTTCAGAACCCTGACACTTTGTTAGCTTTTGGGTTAAACTTTAACCGCGAGGTTAGGATGGAAAAGAAAAAATCTGTTGGAATCTGGATCCGGGTCTCAACTGAGGACCAGGCCAAAGGAGAAAGCCCTGAGCACCACGAAAAAAGGGCCAAGCTCTATGCTGAAGCCAAGGGCTGGGAAGTAAAAGAAGTTTACCGGCTTGAGGCAGTGAGTGGCAAGTCGGTGATGGGCCATCCTGAGACCCAAAGGATGCTTGAGGACGTTCGGACTAGTCGGATCTCTGGGCTTATCTTCTCAAAACTTGCCCGCCTTGCTCGGAATACAAAGGAGCTTTTGGAGTTTGCCGAAATCTTCCAGGAATATGGAGCAGACCTGATTTCACTTCAGGAATCCATCGACACCTCAACCCCAGCAGGAAGGCTCTTTTACACCTTGATTGCTGCCATGGCTCAATGGGAAAGAGAAGAGATCGCAGAAAGGGTGGCTGCCTCGGTTCCGATCAGGGCAAAGCTTGGAAAGCCACTTGGTGGTCAGGCTCCCTTCGGTTATCGCTGGGAGAATAAGAAGCTTGTCCCTGATCCAAAGGAGGCTCCGGTAAGAAAGCTGATCTATGAACTTTTCCTGGAGCATCAAAGGAAAAAGACGGTGGCCAGAATCCTAAATGAGATGGGATACAGAACAAGGAATGGCTCGAAGTTCTCTGACACTACTATTAGAAGGCTTCTCAGAGACCCGACAGCCAAAGGGCTTCATCGCGCCAATTACACCAAAAGCTTGGGTACAAATAAAAAGTGGATCTTAAAACCAAAGGAGGATTGGGTCTTTCAAAAGGTGGAGCCGATCGTCTCAGAGGAGCTCTGGAACAGATGTAATGCCATTCTAGATGAACAGGAAAAGAAAAATAAAAGGCCAGCAAGGAAAACTGCGCATCTTTTCTCTGGGGTCGTCTTCTGTCACTGTGGAAATAAGATGTATGTCCCGTCTAATTCCCCGAAGTATGTCTGCCAGAAATGTCGGAACAAGATCGGGGAGAAGGACCTTGAAGAGATATTTAAGGAAGAGCTCAAAAACTACTTCCTCTCTCCGACTGAAATTGAGAATTATCTTAAGCAGACAGATAAAGCCATCAAGGAAAAGGAGGAACTACTCTCCTCCCTGCGGAGAGAGACAAGAAAAGTCCAGCAGGAAATGGACAAGGTTTATAAGCTTTATATCCAGGAAAAGATCTCATCAGATGGCTTTGGAACTCGTTATAGACCGCTTGAGGAGAGGCTCAAACAGCTTGAGGACAAAATCCCAGAGGTTCAGGCAGAGATTGATTTCTTAAAGATACAATACCTTTCAAGTGACCAGATCTTCAACCAAGCCAGAGACCTCTATTCCCAATGGGATGAATTGACCTTTGAGGAGAAACGAAAGATCGTTGAAAGTGTTACCGAGAAGATCATCATCGGCAAGGAAGATGTGACTATCCACCTCTGTTACCTTCCCTCTTCGGAAACAGTGGCGACTAGGCAACACAACTTCATGGGTTCATCGCTCCAACCAGGGTGAAATTGGCCGGGTAGCGCACCGCCACCCCAGCCCGGGAGATCAACACTGAGCGGT
>JALTEW010000106.1 GCA_027073795.1 bacterium
GTTCCAAGACCTTCCACGGCGTCTGCACCGTTTTTTATCCACTTACCATTATCTTAGGCGGCGTGAAATCGTGACAAAGGTTATCGACTGCAGATATCCCGACCGCGTCGTCGTCAAGTACGCCACGCCCCAGTCTTCGAAATCATCCCCTGGAGGAAGAACGTGAAAAAACTGGACAATCTCGTCGTTGGTCTCGATATCGGAACGACAAAAATCTGTGCCGTCGTTGGTGATGTTATCGACGACCAATTGAACGTCATCGGGATAGGAACCTATCCCTCCAAGGGCCTCCGAAAGGGGGTGGTCATCAACATTGATGCTACCGTCGATTCCATCAAGAAAACCATCGAGGAAGCGGAACTCATGGCGGGATGCGAGATTACCTCCGTCTACGCTGGTGTGGCCGGCGGACACATCAAGGGGATGAACAGCCATGGCATCATCGCCGTCAAATCCAGGGAAATCACCCCGAGAGACGTCCAGCGCGTGATTGAAACAGCAAGCGCCATTGCCATTCCCCTGGATCGTGAGGTGATTCACGTCATCCCACAGGAATTTATTGTGGATGACCAGACAGGTATCCGTGACCCTGTGGGAATGGCAGGCGTCCGTCTGGAAGGAAAGGTTCACATTATCACGGGGGCGGTTACCTCCGCGCAGAATATCGTCAAGTGTGCCAACAAAGCGGGCCTGGATGTAAACGATATCATCCTGGAACAACTGGGAGCCAGCGAGGCCGTTCTGGACAGGGATGAGCGGGAGATCGGGGTGGCCCTTCTGGACATTGGTGGGGGAACAACAGACCTTGCTATCTTTGTAGGCGGAACCATTCAACACACCTCGGTCATTGCCCTCGCTGGAAATCACGTAACCCATGACATTTCCATCGGGCTGAGAACCCCCAAGCAGGAGGCGGAGCGTCTCAAGATAAAATACGGGTGTGCCCTATCCTCCCTGATTCGAAAAGACGAGACCATCGAGGTTCCCAGCGTTGGGGGGAGAAAACCTCGCATCCTTTCCAGGAAAACCCTGGCAGAAATTATCGAACCCCGGATGGAAGAAATCTTTGAACTGGTTAACCAGAACCTCAACGATTCGGGGCTGGCTGACCTGCTGGGCGCCGGGATCGTCCTGACCGGCGGAGGCAGCACCATGGCAGGAACTGTAGAATTAGCAGAAAGGGTATTCGGAATGCCCATTCGTCTCGGCGTCCCGCGGTGGATCGGAGGGCTGACAGACCTTGTCACCTCTCCATTGTACGCCACGTCCGTGGGGCTCGCTCTGTATGGGAGCAAAAACCTTCATCAAACCCGGTTCAAGGCCCAGGATTCCAACATCTTTAAAAAGGTGATGATAAGAATGAGGGAATGGTTGGGAGAATACTTTTAACCCAAAACTTCAAAAGGAGGGGATTATGATTGATTTTGAAGAAGAAGAAAAGAGTTTTTCAGCAAAGGTCAAGATTATCGGCATCGGCGGAGGGGGCTGTAATGCCATTGATAACATGATCGAGGCTAAACTCAAGGGCGTTGACTTCATCGCCGCCAATACAGACTCCCAGGCCCTGAGTGCCTCGAAGGCACCCGTCAAGATTCAGTTGGGGGCAAAGCTGACAAAGGGGCTGGGGGCGGGAGCGAACCCAAAGGTGGGAGAAGAGGCCGCCTTGGAAGACGTGGACACCCTCAAGAGTGCCCTCATGGGAGCGGACATGGTGTTCATCACCGCAGGAATGGGTGGCGGTACGGGTACAGGCGGCGCTCCCATCATCGCGAAGATCGCAAAGGAAATCGGGGCATTGACCGTCGCCATCGTGACCAAGCCATTTGAATTCGAGGGAAAGCGGCGAATGGCACAGGCGGAATCCGGCATTGGCCTGCTCAAGCGCATCGCCGATACCCTTATTGCCATTCCCAATCAGCGCCTTTTATCCGTAACTGGTAAAAATATCTCCTTCATGGATGCCTTCAAGGTAGCCGATGACATCCTTCTTCAGGCCGCCAAGGGCATTTCGGATCTGATTCTGGTCAGAGGTCTCATCAACCTTGATTTTGCCGATGTCCGTACCATCATGTCTGAAATGGGCATGGCACTCATGGGCACGGGAATCGCCTCGGGCGAAAACAGGGCCAGTAACGCGGCGCAAATGGCCATTTCCAACCCGCTTCTTGAAGACCTTACCATTGAAGGGGCTCGGGGTATCCTCATCAACATTTCCGGGAATCGCTCCATGACACTGAACGAAATTCACGAGGCCTCATCGCTCATTCGTAACGCTGCCCATGAAGAGGCAAATATCATCTTCGGCGCCGTGGTTGACGAATCCCTCGGCGACAGCGTCAGGGTGACCGTAATCGCCACGGGCTTCGGAAGTGAAGATGAAATGACGACCCCGGATATCGTGGAAAAGGTTACCCCTCTGACGCGAAGGCTAATAGATGACTCCTTCGAGAAAGAGGAAAAACGGGTTGTCTTCAAATCGCGGAAGCTTCCTGAATTCGACGATATTACATACACCAAGGTTGGTGTCATTGATGATTTGAATCATGACGAATACGATGTCCCAGCCTTTTTGAGAAAACAAGCGGACTAAAAGGTGTATGATCTCGAAAGGGAAATCATGGAAAGGCAAGGTCACCATTGCGCTTATCTATCCCAACCGCCCCTCCGTTGGGATGGCCAATCTGGGGTTTCAAACCCTTCACCAGCGTCTGAACCAGAGAAAGGACGTTGTGTGTGAACGGGTCTTTTTAGAGCTTCCCGCGAATGGGGTAAACGGGGCCTCCCCTCCTCCCCGCGCCATACCCCGAAGCCGGGAATCGAAAAGCCCGCTTAGCGCCTTTGACATCCTTGCCTTCTCCATCCCTTTCGAAAACGATTTCATCAACATCCTTTCCCTCCTCACCCAGGCCGGAATCCCTCTTGAATCCGCACAACGTACTCCGGAACACCCCCTCGTGATCGCTGGGGGGATGACCTCATTCATCAACCCGGAACCTATCGCACCTTTTATAGATGTTTTTCTCATCGGAGAGGGTGAAACCCTCATCGATTCCTTTCTGGACACCTATATGGCCCAATTCGGCACCATCCAGCAGAGGGATTTCACTCCCCTGATGAGCATCGATGGCATCTATGTCCCAGCCTTCTACCGGATAAGCTATGACGATATGAATGGCACCCTCCGGACCCGCCTAGCCCTACCACC
>JALTEW010000107.1 GCA_027073795.1 bacterium
GAGCGGTTATGGCGGACGGTGAAGTATGAAGAAATCTATCTCAGGGATTACGAGAATGTTGCAGAGCTGAAGAAGGCCTTGAAGACCTATTTTGAGTTCTACAACAACGATCGGCCGCATCAGACCTTTGGGGGCAAAACACCTTCAGAGATCTACCGGGGAAGAACCAAGCAGGAAAAGGCAGCGTGAGGATGAAAAGAGAAACAAAAACAACCAAAACCTCTACACCTTATTCTCACCCAAGGACTGTCTTGACATTGGGGTCCACCTTAGCCAGATATTCTGAAAATTTCTATACATCAAATAAACCTGAACGATATGATTTAAGATACTTCATACAAAATTCATCTTTTCCAAGCAATGTTTCAGCGATAGTGATGTTTGCCATCATCTTGCGATCCAGAGGATTCAGGATAAGACTGTCCAATCCTTTGGTTATGGCCATGATGGCAAACACCTGGTTCATAAGCTTCCGGGCGGGAAGCCCGTAGGAGATGTTCGATAGGCCACAAATTGTATGGGCGCCTTTAAAGGTTTCAGAAATTTTCTCTATCGCTTCAAGAAATTCTATCCCAAAGGCTGTATTGGTAGAAATGGGTTGGACGAGGGGATCGAGATAGATATTTTCTATCGGGATATTTCTTGCTGTAAGTTTGTTGATAAGTTTGTCCGCGATGCTTAAACGCTGTTCCGTTGTTTCCGGCATTCCTTCATCGCTCATGCACAGGGCGACAACCTTGAAATCGGTTCCCGCGATAAGAGGAATAAGTTTCTCAAAACGTTCAATTTCAAGTGAGATCGAGTTGATCATAGGTATACCTTTGTGAATGGTAAGTGCCTCCTGAATAGCTTTCGGGTTCGGGCTGTCCAGGGCGCATGGGGCATCCACGGATTGCTGGACGGTCATAACCAGCCATTTCAGATATTCCGGTTCCCTGTCGACAAAAATACCGGCATTTACGTCGATGAAGTCTGCCCCGGCTTCACACTCTTCCCTTGCGATTTTCTTTATGAATTCACTATCCTGGTTTTTAATTGCAGCGCCGATATCCTTGCGGCTGGCATTAATGAGTTCACCAATAATCATCATGGAAAATCCCTCCCTGGTTTCTAAATTCCTTTTCTTTCCCGGCTCACCTTAAGGATGCTGATATATTTTCCCCCAGCATGATTCGGAAAATTTACACAAATAACAGACAGTCCCCACCTTTTTTGAGGTATAACCATGGCCTATGCCAATGATTCCCGTTGCGGATTTAAAAGGGACTAAGACACCACTTTCATTTATGAAAACATCAATTTTTTCAAGGGGGAGAAGACGGCAAAGCTCAGTCTGCTCCACCAGAGGCCATCCTTCTAAAGAGCCTGGACCAAGGAGGATCCCCACTCCCCAACCTCGGGATTCTGCTTCTTTTTCCGCATAATCGCACATGATTGCACCAATTTTCCCAAGCGCTACGACCCCCACGACGTCAAGAAGATACGCGTCGAGGAATCTGTGAGATTGAGTAAGCCCTTCAATATGTCTATCCAGAGCTTCACCCACCGTGACGCACATAACAAGGGCTAAATCAGTATTTCTCATGAGAGATCCGTGTGGACCCATCTTTAGATGGACTTCCTGACCTTTGATTGGTGCCTCTAAAATTACAACCCCTCTTTTAGCTCCCTTTACTGCAATCCATTCATATACGACTTTAGGTTGGAGGAGATCATGCGCCTTATTGATAGCCTCATGGATGGAGTCAATTATCTTTTCAGGTGCCTTTCTTTTTTTGTAAAGTGCATGAGTAATCTCTTTTGGGGTAATTTTGATATTTATATCGGAAATAACCGGCATACACAGTCTTGTGAAACCAATCCCCTTAAAAGTTAATTGCCCGTGAAAACAGGAGATTGAACTCCTTTTCCATGGATAGTTCAACAACTTTAATATTCTTCGAGATCCAAAGAGCTTTTTCACGCTGTTTTTTATCTAATAGGGCCATGACAGCCCCAACCCCGGCGAGATCATTCATTGGGATAACGTTGCCTGTCACACATTCTCTGGGAAGCATGCCGATTTCAACGGCGCTTTGCCAGTTGAATGATGAACCAAAGGAACCCGTTAGAACGGTTCTCTCCACGCTTTTAATCCCCGCATGTTTCATAAGGAGTTTTACCCCTACATACAGTGCAGCTTTTGCAAGTTGAAATTGCCTGATGTCTTTCAGAAATATGCTGACATTTTTGCCTGTTCCAGTCTTCTCGGCCGGGACAAGGACATATTCGACCCCTATCCCGCTTTCATCGAGCATAACCCCGGGCGTGCCTTCCTTTAACCTTCCATTAGGAAGAAGAACGCCTATCCTTCGCATCGATGCGACGGTATCAATGAGTCCTGACCCGCAAATACCCATGGGAGGAATTTTGTCACCGTCTCCCAAAACAGAACAGCTTAGCTGCCCTGTGGCTCTATCTATAAAGACTTGGTGAATGGCCCCAGGGATTGCTCGCATACCACAGGTAATCTGTGCCCCTTCGAAAGCCGGTCCCGTGGCACAACTGGTTGCCCAAAGTCCGTCACGATTGCCAAGAACCAATTCTCCATTCGTCCCGATATCAACAATCAAGGTTTTTTCTTTTCGAAGGTATGGCTTGTCAGCTATAATCGCTCCGACTGTATCTCCTCCGACAAAGCTGGAAATAACCGGAAAGAGAAAAACGTTTGTTCCCGGATTAACGTCCAAATCGACTTCGGAAGCCTTTAGATTCAGAGAAGAGGCCACAACCGGCAGATAGGGGGACGTGCCCAGGCTGCGGGGATGCAAGCCAGCAAAAATGCTTTCCATGGTGGTATTCCCCAACAGAACAACTTCGTCTATGTCTGCAAGCTGAGCTCCAACCTTACGCACACATCGGTCCGCAAGGTAATTGATTCCATCGAGGACGAGCTGATTAAGAATGTTCAGGCCATCTTCCCTCTCATTTGTTAACGTGATTCTGCTGATAACGTCTTCCCCATAACGGCGCTGGGGATTGGCAGCAGCGGATGAAGTAAGAATTTCTCCGCTCTGAAAATCACAGAGATAGGCAGCGAGTGTGGTGGTTCCTATATCAACAGCCAGCCCGTAGCTATCTGTCTTTTTCCCTGAAATCACCCCAGTAACTCCTTCATGTTCATGGCTTATCAGCGTGATATCCTTTTGGGAGGTATCAAAT
>JALTEW010000108.1 GCA_027073795.1 bacterium
AAGAAACTTTTATTAGCGCATAACCTTTAAAATGTCAAATTGTTTTTTCTTTAGTGGTTAACAAGGGTAACGTTTTTTACATTACAAAGGTTAGAAAAAGTGATGTTATAACGCGTATAATAGGGAAAATTACATAATCTACGACGTGTGTAAAGATAAGAAGAATCAGAATGATAAATCCATAACGCTCGAGTTTAGCATACTGGAGAGCCGCTTCCACGGGCAGCAGCCCCTCCAGGATCTTGCTTCCGTCCAGGGGGGGAATAGGGATGATATTAAAAATGGCCAGACCGACATTAATGATAATCCCCGCCTTGAACATCATGGCGAGTGGCATCAGAAGAGAGATAAGGAATGATGACCTTGAGATGGGAATCGCCAACAGAATTTTCAGGAGGAGTGTAAATCCCGCAGCCAGCAGGATGTTCATGGCAGGTCCCGCCACAGCCACCCAGGCCATGTCCCTTTTGGGGTTTTTGAAGTTAAAGGGGTTCACGGGGACTGGCTTTGCCCATCCTATCATTCGTGTCACAAAAAAGACGATGGTTCCCAGTACATCGAGGTGCTTAATGGGATTCAAGGTTAATCTCCCTGCATCTTTGGCCGTGGGGTCCCCTAATTTATAGGCCACCCATCCATGGGCCAGTTCATGGAAGGTAACTGCCATAAGAACAGGTACGAGTAAAATGCTTATCTGTTGTATGATCCGGTTCAAATTTTCTCCTTGTATGTATATGGGTTTTCTCCCGTTTTCATAGTCCTTTTACCATAACTTTCTTTCGAGGGTTTGAAAACAGGCTCAACCATTTTGAACGATTTCACCCCGTTTCACATGCTTCAAGACCCAGGAAATCTCGTCTTTTTTGCTTGCAATCTTTCCATCCAGGCGTAACATCAAAAGGTCGTGAAATATCTGCTGATAAACAGGCCCCTGGGCAATGCCAAGATCCTTCAAATCGTGCCCCTTCAAGGCGATCTTTACCTTGCTGTAGTCTGTCACGTAGGCGGATATTTCGCGTTTTACGGCTTTTGTATCCGCCTTCGCTAACATAAAGAGGAGTGTATTTAGGTGAAGAGGCGCAAGTTTTTCATAAACACAGCTGGGTGTACATTCCCCGGATTTCAACCTTTTCCTCAGTTGCCCCAGGCGAATTAGCCCTTCCCTGTGCTCCCCCAACCATTTCTGACGGCTCTTTTTGGAAATTCTGAAACGTTCCATTACCTCGTCCAAGACATCCGGGTGTGTATAATCGGTCAGGGCAAAGAGGTACACCACCCATCTATCCTCTTTCTGACGTTGAAAAAGCAGGTCATACCAAGCGAGGGTTTCCCTGACAGCTCTCAGGAGATTCAGCATCCGCTCATTCACAGTAACCTTCGGATGGATTGCCTTTAACACTCCCAGTTCATTCATGCGTTTCAACATGGTTACGGGGTCCTCTTCCTGCAGGATCAGAGAGAACTCGCTGAAAAGGCGTTTTCCTGAAAGAAGGTCAAGGAAGCCGCTTTGAATAGCGTGTTTCATAAGATTCAGGGTGTGTTTTCCCAGTCGGAACCCAAAACGCTGCTCGAACCGAATCGCCCGAAGAATCCTCGTCGGATCTTCTACAAAGCTCAAGTTATTCAGGACCCGTATCCTCTTTTCCCTCAAGTCTTCCTGAGCACCAAAGAAATCGAGCAGTTGTCCAAATGATTCCGAGTTCAGGCGAACTGCCAGGGTATTAACCGTGAAATCCCTGCGGAACAGGTCCAGCTTGATGGAGCTGTGCGTCACGGTTGGCAGGGCTGCGGGGCGGTCGTAATATTCAAGGCGTGCTGAAGCAATATCCACATGAAACCCGTCTGGAAGCGTAAGAGAGGCTGTCTCGAACTTTCGGTGTTTTTTGCTTACCCCATTCATGTAAGAGGCAAGCCTCTCTGAAAACGCCACCCCGTCCCCTTCGACAACGATATCGATATCAAAGTTATCGCGCCGAAGCAGAAGGTCGCGGACAAATCCCCCGACCCCGTAGGTCTGAAACCCCATCTCTTCAGCAACCTCCCCCGCCTTTTTCAGGAAGTTATAGACATGGGCTGGAAGACGTTCTGCCATCAGCTTTTTAATTTGTTTTCCCCTCGTGGGATGAGACAGGGTGGGTAGCATTCCTTCCCTGACCTTTTCACCCACCCGCTCCCTGAAAATACGCATCACGTCCGTTCGGGTAATAACTCCCACAACTTGTTCCCCTTTGACTACCGGGAGGAGGCGCTGATTTTCTCCTATCACTCGCTGCTGTACGGTTTCGAACGAATCCTCAGGGCCCACTGTGTAAAACTCGGTCGTCATCAACTGGGACACAGCGTTTTGCTCCAGTCCATGATAGATGGCCTTTTCCACTGTCTGGCGCGTGACAATACCCTGAATCTTTCCCAACTTATTCACCACGACAAGTCCATTAATATTGTAGCGCGTCATGAGGGTGTGCGCGTCACGTATCAGGGTCTCATCATGAACAAGGATGGGAGGAGAGGACATCACTGTCATGGCTACCAGTTTTGGTGGGATTATTTCATCCAATACCTTGAGGAGGGCCTCTTTCGCTTCGGGAAGTGTCATCCCCTTCAAGGTTGCTGACGCGGCAGTGGGATGTCCTCCACCGCCAAATTGCCTGGCGATATCTCCCACATGGACATTTTCCAGGCGGCTTCTCGCGACGAGATACACCCTGTCTTCCATGGAAATCAGGACAAACAACACATTGTAATTTTCAAGGTCGCGCAGCTTGTGAACCACCACTGCCATATCCCCGATGTATTGTTCAGAGGAAGCCGTGGCAATGTGGACATCCGTTCCGTGGATCTGGTGATGCGTCGTGGAACGAATCAAGTCATGGAGGAGCAAAATCTGTTCCGTGGTCATTTCCTTGATCAACAGGTCCGAAACCACACTCAGACTGGCGCCCTGTTCCAGAAGGATGGCCGCCGCATGAAAATCACGCGGGGTAGTGGAAACGAACTTTAGGGATCCTGTATCCTCATAGATACCGAGCATCAGGATGGTGGCCTCATCCGGCGTCAGAGGAATGCCCTTTTCTGTAAGGATTTCAACCATCAGAGTAACACATGCCCCCGTTTTTGCGATAAAGGCATGCTCCGTCTGGATGTCGTCCGGGGAGGGGGGGTGATGATCATAAACAATGACCTCCACGCCGGGGTTGTC
>JALTEW010000109.1 GCA_027073795.1 bacterium
GGTGGCATCATCCGAGGCAGACCACCCTCTTACCACGGCTTCTTCATGAACCGCCCTTATCAAACGGGTGTGAAACATCTGTGGGGTCTGAATCATAACGAGGCTTTCCCTTTTCTCAGTCCGTGTCACGAAAGAGCGGCTCGAAACCCGTTTGACCGTATCCACAGGGGGAATACCCACAGCCACCGCGGAGAAAGACTGTAAAACCTCGTACCCCTCTTCAAGCCATTGTGGATCAAAAAACGGGCGAACCCCATCGTGGATAGCCACAAAGGAAAACTTTTCCGGGTCAACCTCCTGCAGCCCTTGGGAAACAGATGCCTGCCGCGTCTCCCCCCCCGGCACGATACTTGAAAGCTTCGACAGGGGAAATTCGGAAAGCACGGATGATGTAAACCAGGGAATCCTTTCCTCCGGCAGGGCAAGGATAATCCGAGCAATCAGGGGAGAGGTCTCAAATTTCCTCAGAGTATGGATCAAAACAGGCACGCCGGAAAGGAGCTGAAACTGTTTCGGGATTCCCCCGCCAAAACGCCGCCCCACGCCACCCGCCGCCACCACAGCGCAAAAGGGGGAAGAATCAGGCAACGTCATTGGATGGTGATTTTCCATTCGGGTAATAGTACTCGCCATTCCCCGCAACTTGTTCCTTCAATTTCGTGAAAATCATCCTTCCCGCCGTTGTTTGAAGCACGCTCGTGACAACCACGTCGACCTTTTTGCCTATCATGTGCCGCGCCTCATCCACAACAACCATGGTACCGTCATCGAGATAGGCTACCCCCTGACGGGGTTCTCGTCCCTCCTTGAGAATACGGATCGTCATCTGTTCGCCGGGTAGAACCACGGGTTTCAGGGCATTCGCCAGGTCATTGATATTCAATACCTTAATCCCCTGAAGTTCCGCGACCTTGTTGAGGTTGAAGTCATTGGTCACGATCTTGCCCCCTATCTTCTGAGCCAGGGCAATCAGTTTTGAATCCACCTCTTTGATCTTGGGAAAATCATCGTCCACAATCTTGACCTCGATCTCCATCATCTTTTTCTGCACGCGCTTGAGGATATCCAGCCCGCGCCGCCCCCGGGTGCGCTTGATGGGATCCGTAGAATCGGCAATCCCTTGCAACTCCTGCAAAACAAATTGGGGAATGATAAACGTCCCCTCAATAAAACCTGTCTCACAAATATCGGCAATCCTCCCGTCAATAATGGAGCTCGTGTCAATTATCTTGTTCTGGTCTCCCATCTGAGGTCTCCCCGGGAATCGGACAAACTCCCTTATGTTAAACTCTCTTCCCTTAGAAACTCCCACGATAAGCCCCAGATAACAGATAATGGTCACGATGGGGAGATAGATAAAAAAGGAATTCTTATAGGTGATATAATTGAAGAAAACCGCTTTGATAAAGAAGTTCGCGATAATCAGGCTTAGCAAAAGCCCTAAAATCCCCCCAATGATAACCCTCGGCGGCGATTTCCTAATATACTTCTCAAAAAAGATGACAAGCAACGAAATAATGAGACATATCAAGGCCCCCACGATGGCATACGGCATGGAATGAAAGATATCATACCCGATATAAAATCCGCTCATCGCACAAATAACAATAAGAAATGAATTTAAGATGATAATACCCATACAGTTCCTCCTTTCTCTGAGGAGTTACGGATAAAACAAGATAAGGGAAAAGGATTCTAGCAGAAAATCTCTTTAATCTCTCTCAGAACCTTCGTCTCCGCCTCTTGCCTTGCTAAGGCAATTTCCTTTACAAGGAGGCTTCTTGCCGTGTCCAGCATCTTCTTTTCACCAAAAGAAAGGTCTTTATCCAGCTTCAAAACGTATAAATCCCTTAAAACTTCGGCAATCTCAAAGACGGATCCGCTGTTAATCTTTTCGGTATACTCCCGGTGTCTCCGATTCCATGTTTGGGTATCTTCAACTATATTATTCCGGTCTTTTAAAATATCATAGATTTTCTCAATATCTCCTCGAGGGGTAATCTTCCTCAAGCCGACCGAATGGGAGTTGCCAACGGGAACCATAACCTTCATGTCTGAGTCAACAATCCTTAAGATGTAAAAATCCTGCGAAGTCCCAGAAATGGTGCGAGATTCAATCGAAACGATTTCGCCAATCCCATGCCCTGGATAAACAATTTTTTCCCCAACCTGAAACATCATAACTCCTCCAGCTATTTTAAAACCCATAGCTAGTTTAATAAGTTTATTTGTACCAAAATTTTAAAAAAAATGCAACTTCATCAAAATCCAGCTATGAAATATCTTTTTTTATTAGCCGTTCGCAAAAAATTTCGCTTTTCACAAAAATGTAGGACTCTCAAAAACACCGGACAAAACGGCAGCAAACAATTCACTTTGGAACACAGATTTTAATGAAATGATAAAGACGTGATTTCCACAAGGAGTTATTCCGGTGAAAATCAAAAGGGAATTTGTGGGCGAGCTATGTCACAGATTTCCAAGACATGAATTACCTTCATCATCACCTTACACCATTTTTTGCAAATTTTCCCGGCCCCCCATTCTCAAGAATAGAGATAAGCTTAATTATCTCTTAGCTAATAACTATGAAACTATCCGTAGGTTACGCAAGTTTGATGGACTCACCGGAATTTGCCTTTTTGACAAGTCAGCAAGACTCCGGTTTTGCCCATGCCCATACCTTTTAACGTTACCAAAAATCCACCGATGATTCAAAAAGCCCCCTTGCCAATTTCACAAGCCTTGAAAAGCTCAGAGAGAAGTAATTAAACCTGCATTCTCTCGCTCCAGCTTTACTATAGCAAAGTCCGGGCTCCCTACCCCATTTTGAGGGATAATCTAATCATACACCTTTTCAGAACATCCACAATCTCCGGGTCAAATTGCGTTCCCTCAAGGCGCGCGATTTCCTTATAAGCTTCCTCCACACTCAACCTTTTTCTGTAAGGACGATCCGTTGTCATGGCATCGAATGCATCTGCCGCTCCCATGATTCTGCTTCCAAGTGGGATATTTGCACCTGCCAGACCATCCGGATATCCCCGTCCATCAAACCTCTCGTGATGATGCCTCACCATGCGCGCGATTTCTTCCATTCCTTCAATCTCCGACAGAATTTTATATCCAATGGCAGGATGATCCCGCATCATCTCAAACTCACAGGTATCGAACGAATCCGGTTTGTTCAACACATCCTGAGGAATACCAATTTTCCCGATATCATGTAGAAAAGCGGCAAGCTCAATTTTTTCAACCTCCTGGCTTGGAAGACCAAGGCATTCAGCCAATTGTCTGGAATAATCTGCAACCCGTACCGAATGTCCCCCTGTATACGGGTCATTTGCCTCCAGTGCAGCTACAAGCGATTTCACTGTGGAACGGAAAAGCCTTTTTAGGTCCTCGTATAAATGGAGATTTTCGATGGCGATCCCAGAGCTTATCCCAATAGCTGTCAAAAGTTTGAGATCATCCTTTGTGAATATAGTCTTAGGGTCACGGGAGTCCACATGGATAACCCCAAGAATCTTCTCATGGCTTCGGAGGGGAACGCACATGATCGTCTGTATGTCGTACATGACAATGCTCTTGGCCCCCTGAAACCTGTTGTCATGGAATGCGTCTGACGACAATATCGACTTCCCTTCAGTAAAAACTGTATCCATAATCGTTTTAGATACCCCCGGTAAAGGCCCTGGCCCTTCATACACGGGGAAAGTCGCAGCGGGTTCCAACTCGCCCGTCTTCTCTTCACGCAATAACAAATAATACCTATCCGCCTTAATGACGCGAACGATTTGATCGAGAATTGCGTTCAGCAATGAAGAAGATTCACGATGCACATTAATGATATTCCCGATTTCAAAAAGGGTGGACAACTTCTCAAGAATTTTACGGAAGTCTCTTAGAGAAATCCCCGTATGATAAAAATCCGTCAGGTCCTTCATTTTAAGGGAACCATCGATCGCAGTAGCCCCATCTAGGATCGCTTCCCTTCCCTCAGCGGGACCTTCTCTCGTATCCTCATCTGTCTCTACTTCAAACAAGAGCGCCGTAGCACCCAGGCGTATCCAGTCACCGTTTAGCAATCTCGATTCCTTTACGGGGGCCCCATTCACAAATGTCCCGTTGCTGCTGTCCAAATCTTTGATAACGAAGTGGGAGCCTGCTTTAGTAATCCTGCAATGAAATCTGGAAACCTTAGGGTCGGTAATTTGAAAACTGTTCTCTGTATCCCGCCCGATATTTATTTCATCCCCTACAGGGACGGAGATAACCTGCTTATCATTGATTACAAGGCTTATTCTACCCAACATCCTATCACCTTCATCTTTCTGGAAGGGATAAAAAGCAATTTCTTACATCTCCAGCGTCACACCAAGTTCAACGATTTTGGAACCTGGAAGATTAAAAAAGTCCGCTGCTTCCATGGCATTGCGGGACATGAAAGAAAAAAGCTTGATACGCCACCGCCACATGCCCGGTTGTCTTCCAACGGAAAGTTTCTCACGCCCTAAGAAATAACTAACCTTCTCCGGATCAAAATCCAGCCCCTTTTCTCTTGCAAGTGAAAAGATATTCTTAATCTTGGGTTCTTCCATAAAACCATAATAGGCAATCACTTTATAGAACCCGCTTCCCAGTTTCGTGACCTCAACCTTTTCATTGTTGGGAACCCGGGGAATCTCTCTTGTCCTGAAATTGAGAAAGGCAATTTGATTGTGCATGACCTTGTTATGTTTCAAATTATGCATCAAGGCAACCGGAACCACATCCGGGTTTCCTGTCAGGAAGACTGCCTGGCCTTCGACCCGGTGAGGGGGATCCAAAGCGATAGATTCCAGAAACTTTTCAAGGCTCAAGGTTCGCCTTCTCAACCTGGACCCCAGAATCTCTCGCCCCTGCTTCCACGTAATCATGATGGTAAATACCATCCCGCCAATAACGAGCGGAAACCATGCTCCATGAAAAATCTTGCTGATATTCGCCAGGAAGAAAGAAATATCAATGACCAAGAAGAAACATAGAAATGCGTAGATAAATAAAGGGTTCCATTTCCACTTTTCCTTCGCCACCACAAAAAACAGGATCGTGGAGATCAACATCGTCGAGGTAACCGCCACTCCATAAGCTGCCGCGAGTTTGCTCGAAGAATGGAAACCAATCGCAAGCCCAATGGTGCTAACCATCAAGACCCAGTTGACCAGCGGGATATAAATTTGGCCAATCTGCTTAGCAGAGGTATGAATAATCTTAATTCTGGGGAGATAGCCTAATTGAACAGCCTGACGCGTGAGAGAAAAGGCTCCGGATATTACTGCCTGTGAGGCAATAATCGTCGCCGCTGCTGCTAAGAACACCATAGGTATCATCCCCCAGGAAGGGACGATAGCATAAAACGGATCACGCGCCGCTTCGGGGTTGATAAGCAACATAGCACCCTGACCCAAATAATTCAGCAGGAGTGCTGGAAGGACCAAAACACCCCACACAAGACGAATGGGTCGCTTACCGAAATGTCCCATGTCAGCATACAGGGCCTCTGCTCCTGTTACCACGAGGAAGACAGCCCCCAATACCAAAAATCCGTGGACATGGTTATGTAAAAGAAACCGTAAACCGTACCAAGGAAACAGGGCCAGGAAGATCTCGGGATTTTTCACAACCTGGAAAAAACCCAGAACCCCCAGCGTACAGAACCATACAAAAATAACGGGGCCAAAAAGGGCACCGACACTTCCTGTTCCGCGTGGCTGCAACATAAAAAGACCCGCGAGGATAATCACTGTTACGGGAATAATGTAAGGCTCTAACTCATGGGTAATTACACCCATTCCCTCGATGGCGCTCATTACAGAAATAGCGGGGGTTATCATGCCATCCCCATACAGCAGGCAAGCCCCAAAAACCCCCACAGCCACCAGAATCCACTTCCCTTCCATCTTCATCAAGCCTCGGGGGCGAATCAGGGATGTCAGGGCGATAATTCCCCCTTCTCCATGGTTATCAGCTCTCAGGATATAAGAGAGGTATTTAACAGTCACCACCAGGATAAGAGCCCAGAAAATAAGGGATAAAACTCCTAAAACATTGGGTGGAGTGACAGAAATGCCGAAATCACCGTAAAAACACTCTCGGATCGCATATAATGGGCTGGTCCCGATGTCGCCAAAGACAACACCCAGCGCCGCGACAGAAAGGGTAAGAAGACGTTTCCGATCCATCTCCTGAGTCTGATTCAAAAAAGTCTCATTATTTTTATCTTCACCTTTTTTTACCACTGCCATTATCCGTCCCTTTTTTCATGTCAAGTTATGAAAACAACGTCTTTCGTCTCAGCTGTTTAAATCAAGTACATCCCAAAAAGTCAACATAATACCTTGCTTCCCTTTTATAAAACCCTGGGCCGCACCCTTTGCAGCATTATGTAATTGCTTTGCTAAATATTTTAGATGAATCAACTTCTATCAACCTTGCATAATTTTCGCAGTTTTCAGAAAATACAAAACTAAAACGGGAGAACGCGATGCCGCATTTATACATCAAAACCCCTCAAACCCACTTGATCGAAAGCTGGAAACACGATCATCGAAACGTCAAGCTTGTTCGCGTTCAGGAAAACGGGGAAATCCTTTTCATCAAATTCAAGGCCTTGGATGGCATAATCAGGATATCTCTCCTGCCTACCAATATCACTCTCATTCTTAACCGACATAAACGAATCCTGATGAATTTCGCACGGTGCCTGAATGCGAATATTCTTAAAAGCAATCTGGGGGAATTTGGGGAAGATGAAAAGGGGCTTGAAACTCTCCTCGACGAGAAAAGGCTCCTTGTCTTCAACTGGCATAAGCCCGTGCCAAAATATCTCGAAATCGGCTCTGGGAATGGCACCTTCCTCATCAAAATGGCAAGAGAAAACCCAGGAGCTCTCTATTTTGGGACAGAAATCAATGGCTTCGTTCTCAAAAAAGCCCTGCGTTCTGCTTCGAAATTTTCACTGAACAATGTTTATTACCTCAAGAAAGACGCCGAATATCTTCTTCGCTTTTTCATCCCTAATAATACGCTCGACGCCATCTATATCAATTTTCCAGACCCGTGGTTCAAGAAGCGACACGAAAAAAGGAAAATCATCAGCCCCCACGCCATCGAAACCTTTGCAAAGGCCTTGAAATCAGGAGGAATGCTCTTTTTTACAACCGATGACCTTGAATACGCAACCCGGACGGAAGAGCTTTTTTACGCTTCCCCATTTTTTACCCTGAAGAAGCGTGAAATTTCAGGCTTGCCGAGATTTCACACAAAATATGAAAGGAAATGGCTTGCGAAAGGCAAGGTGATTTATACCTTTATCTTTCAACGCAATGAAAACCCCTTACACAATCGCAACCCTGATTATCTGTTGGAATCATTCACGGTGCCTGTCCGCGGAAGGTTATCAAGCGGAACAATCATGAAAAGAGATAACTTCACCGCCGTCTTCCGGGATGTGTATCGAGGGGAGATGGAAGATATCATCAATGCCATCATTTCACATGGTCGTTTTACATGGTTCGTGCTTTTTACATGGCAAAAGGGAACCCTTCACTATTCACCTGACCTCAATCACAAATTCCTAACTCGGCAAGTTAAAGAAAAACTCGAAAGGCTTTTGAGATAAAAAGTGGGAATCAGATTAAGGAAAGTCTCCTAAACCCGATCCCCACTTTTAACGGAAGGGCAGCTACACCTGTTTAATAGTCTAAAATCTTTTCCGCCGTCAAAAAAATATTGGCCGCCTCAGGAATGGTCACCGGTTCAATGAAGTCAACAATATTCGATTTGTCACCAAGGTCTTTGCCAACGCCTTCTATCGCATGAAATGTGCCGCAAGACACAAATCTTACTCCCATTTTTTCACTCAAGAATTCCCCAAGATCTTCAAGGTTGTCCGGAAGATCGGTTGGAGATATCCCCTCAATCTGCCCGGCGACCAGCTTCTTAATGTCGTCATTAATTCCAAGTTCTTTCAGCTTCCCTTTTTTCGTCATTTCAACTCCATAAGCCCCGTAGTAAACAGTCACATCCTCTATCTTGCCAATATACTTTGCCGCAAATGCAACCACCATCGTAGCATAATGGTTGAAAGGTTTGTCAGACCCGCTATTAACCATGAATAGCAAGTGTTTGAGGTTTGCCATTTTTGAGCCTCCTTTTGCGTGGCCGCCCTTCCAAACGATTTGTAAAACTTTTCGTTCTCAAAATCAAGGAAAAAGGGAACCCGTTGCTTTGATTCCCCAGACTGGGCCTGACAGGGTTCGTAAAATGGGGCAGGTCGAAACTGAGAGAGGCTCTTGGGACACCATACTTAATTCTTGACTCCTGTTAACCCAAGTTTATCACCTCATAAAAATAGTGTGATCTAATCAGTGAGTTAAAGTATTAAGGCTTTTCAAATGGCACTACATTCTCTTTATTTATTCAATAAAAAAGGACTGAACATTTTTTTCATCTGTGTTTATCTTCGTCCCCCAGTGGAATGGACCTACGGCTGACCGCTACGCGGTATTTCACGGAGTAAATTGATGACCGAGGACCAAGTAAATCTGTGTCCAAATTTGAGCTTTTACCTACCCTGAGATATCCAGTCTATCCTGTTCATCCTGTCAAGATAATCTGTGTGGGAGTTCATATTTATCTGTTTCCAATTGGGGATATCAAATCATCTATCTCCCGGGTTTTGTTGGATCAGTTTGGCAGGCATGGATCAGGTCTCCCAGGCGGGCTTCCGCCAGGCCGATGCAGGTGTCGGCGGCGCCGTAATACATCTTGACGGTATTGTCTGGTTCCAGGATCCACCCGCAGGGGAAGACCACGTTGGGAACGTCCCCGGTTCGTTCATAAGATTCCTCCGGCCCAAAGATGAAGTGGGGGCAATATCCTACGATGTGTTCGGGGTTTTCCAGGTCGAGGAGCATGACCCCGATCCGGTACAACCTGCCGGCCGCCGTTTCTCGAATGCCGTGGTACAGAACAAGCCAGCCTTCGTCTGTTTTTAGAGGAGGAGTGGAGATCCCCACTTTATGCCCTCCCCATCCTGGTTCAGGGGTCAAAAGCGCCCGGGATCGTCCCCAGTAGATTAAATCTGGGGAGTAAGAAATCCAGATGGAGCCTCTTGTTCCTCCCATTCCTGAAGGCCGGTTGATCATGACATAGTGTCCGTTGATCTTTTCAGGGAAAAGCGCGGCATCCTTGTTGTCTACCTCCGTGGCGAGGCAAATCCGCTCGAATCCTTCAAAGTCTCTGGTGGACCCGATGCCTATCCGGGGGCCATGGGGGCCATAGGCCGTATAAACCAGGTAATAGGTATCTCCTATCTGCGTAATCCGGGGGTCTTCCAGGCCATACCTTTCATAAATTTCATACGGCGTGTCGGGGAAAGGCATAATCCAGGGATCTGGGTGAACCTCAAAGTGCATGCCATCCATAGATTCCGCCAGGGTCAGGTGGCTGTGACCCTTTAAATCTTCAATTCTCAGGATGAGAAAATACTTGTTCTGAAATTTAGTGGCGGCGGCGTTGAAGACCGCGTTACAGGGGTAGGGAATATCATCCCTGGTCAGGATGGGGTTCCGGGGAAACCGTTCAAATGGATGCAGATGTTTGAGCATGATCCGCTTCCTCCTTTATTCAACGAGAATAATATGGGAATCAACCCTTGGAATATCCATAACAGATTTATACAGTTGGATATGTGTTTCAGCCACACGGGACCAGGCGATGGATTTCCTTACATAGGCCCGGGCGTTTGAGGACAGGCGGCCGGCAAGCTCGGGGTCGGACAGGATGCGACAGATGCCCCCGATGTACGCCTCTCCCGTATCACAAACAATCCCTGCGTCGTGCTTGCCAATAGTCTGTTTCATAACCTCGGTGCTGCTTGTAACTACTGGTTTTCCAAAGGCGAGACAATGGGCAAGGATTCCACTCTGGGATGAGATCTTGTAGGGGAGGGCCACGACGTCGGCCGCCGAGAGAATGAGATCGAAGGTTTTCTGGGGAAGTTGGCCTCTCAGGATGAAAATCCGGTCTTTTTGCGGTGATTGGGTGATCTTCTGAAACAGCATGTTCCGGTATCCTCGGTGTTCCGTTCCGCGGATTTTTCCCGCCACCACGAGGATGGCTTCAGGGACCCGTTTCACGATTTTCGGGAAGATATCGACGATGAGTTCGAAGTTTTTGGAGGGGCGGAAGTACCCGATGATAAGGATGACCTTTTTATCACTGGGAAGTCCCAGAAGGCGTTTCGCGTCTGGGATAGGAATCACCTCCCTGGCGCCGTGAGGGATGGCGAGGATTTTTTTCGCGTCACTGCCGTGCAGA
>JALTEW010000110.1 GCA_027073795.1 bacterium
CAACCTTCCAAAGATAGGAATAGAACCTTCTGACCCTCATGACTCCGAATGCGACCGGTGTTCCCGGGGGGGCAAATCGCGTCAAAAGGTATTTCTTTTCATGGAGGATAAGCGTGTGATTGGCCTGGTCTGGAGAACCCATCATGAAGGGAATAGCCTTCATCCTTTCGTGTAAGTTCTGAAGGGTTCCCCAACCATTCGCAAGGTATTTGGGATTCTTGAAAACAAACCCCTGGCCGTTCAAGTCCGACTTGAAGGTAATCCCCGTCAACACAAACGCCCTTCCGTGAATGACCCGGTAATGTTCAATATACATCGCCTTGTCATAGGAATGTTTGAAGGCAAGGGAAAAGGTATCATTGGCCTTTACCCTGACCCAGAAAAGGGGAACATGCGTCTCGTAGTTTTCGAGCCGTAAAAAGACCTGATAAGAGGAGAGGTAAAAGGCCCAGGCGGCAAGCACGAAAATCAGAAGGGACCTGCTCCGAAACAGGGTTGCGCTTCTACCTCTCCTCACCTTTGGCATTACTTCAAGATTCCTTTGTCCTTGTAAAACTTTATCGCGCCGGGATGAAGAGGAATGGAGATGCCATTGGTAGCTGTTTTCAACGTAATCAGCTTGAATTTCGAGTGGATTTGGTTCAGTTCCGGTTTGTGAGAGAAGATAGCATCAAGAATCGAATAGACAAGCTTGTTGTCCATTTCCGCATAGGTGATAAAGAATCCCATCCAGGCCAGCGTCTTGCAATCCTTGTCTATCCCTTTGTAGGTCCCGCCGGGAATGATATGCCTGAAATAGACCGGAAGGATTTTATTAATCTTTTTTAAAGCCTCATCGCTGATATCCAGAAAACGGATTTTACGTTTCGTCACAAGATCCATAATCGCCGAGGAAGGGGTCCCTATCGAGGTGATAACAACATCCACGGTTCCATCCTTAAAGGCCTGCATCGATTCGGAGACGCTCAGGAAGTTTTCCTTGACATCATCATAAGACATATTATGAACCTTCAGAAGGCGTCGTGTCATCAGCTCAATCCCACTGCCCGGAGCCCCGCATGCGATGGAATGCCCCTTGATATCCTCAAATTTTTTGATGGGAGAATCCGCCGCGACGATGATCTCAATATCAATGGGATATGTGGAGCATACCCCCCGTATATTGGGAACCTTCTTTCCCTTGAACATTCCCGTTCCGGTGTAGGCATAGTAGGCGGCATCCGGCATCACCAGGGCTAAATCTGCTCTTTTCTTTTTAATAGCCCTGATATTTTCAACCGATGCGCCGGAAGGATACGCCGTCGCCTCTACATTGGGGATGTATTTCGTGATAACCTTAGCCACACCTCCCCCCAGGGGGTACCAAGTTCCCCCGATCCCAGCCGTCGCGATCCTCAAGCGCTTGGTTCCTGCGATGCCCGGCGTCACGAACATCACCGCCAGACATATGGCAAGGGAAATAATCGCCAGCATTTTCATGATCTTGTTCATTGCTTCCTCCTCCTTTGATTGACTTGCATTTTTCTCCGCCATGGCATTTCGCCCTCTTGCAAAACTAATCCTTACAGGATTACCTGCCTTTCACCGCACATGGCCCTCAACGCGCTCTTACTTGTTCCTCACCCCCTTTCTTCCCTTTTTCTCAAGTCCACCACGCGTTTGGACTTAAACCCCCTGTCAGGGTCATAAATCTCATCCTTCCGGACAAAAACGATCTCCGGCCTCATTTCAACGGTTTGCAGACAGACATCCGTGACACGCCTTGTTATCTCACCCCTGCTTTCCCCCGAAGCAACCCTTATCTGCAGATGGTCGGGAGAGAGGGGGTCCCCCAGATTCAACCGCGTGAACACGACCTGAAACTCCTCGATGCCCGACATACCGGACAAGGCCCTCACCAAGGGCTCCGGGTTGATAAGCGTTCCCTTGAATTTCAGCAGGTCGCTTTTACGGTAAGGCTGGGAAACTACCCGTGTCGTCTGCCTCCCACAGGAAGGGCAGGTATCATGACTCAAAACCACAATGTCTCCCGTCAGGTATCTCAAGAGAACGGTTCCCCGGCGGTTCAGGTGTGTCACCGCCATGTATCCCGGCTTGCCATCTTCCACCCTTTTGCCCGTTTCCGGGTCCACAACCTCAAGGAAAAAGTGATCCGGCGCGGGGTTGTGAAACCCACCCCGCCCTTCCCGGTCGCACTCTACCAATACGGTGCTGATTTCTGTAAAACCAAACCGGTTGTTGACATAGGGATCCTTTGAGCCCAAATGCTTCAGGCGTCGGACGATATCCTCTCTAAGTCCTTGGGAACAGGGCTCCCCTGCCACGGCTGCAAGACGTACCCGATGGTAATCCAGATTCATCTCTTCCGCCATGGTTAAGAGCCTTCTGAGGAAACTTGGGATTCCCCAGAGGACGGTTGCCTCGGCCGTTTCTACCATCTTAGCGGCATGCCGTGAAGAATTGGTTACAGGGAACTCAGGGTTGGGGGTGCCCGTCAGGGTGCTCACAAAACGGGCACCCGTCACCGTCGCGTACCAGAATGCAGCGAAGAAGGTCAAATGCGGTACGGTTGTAAGGGGATAGGTGTTGGCAATGACATCATCCGGGGTAAGTCCCACCATTCGAGCTACCCGTTTCGATATCATAAGGGTCGCATAATAATCGTGCGCCGTATTATAAAAAGGTGTCGGCTTTCCCGTGGTGGTCCCCGTTGTATAAAGCATGTTATAGATAACTTTTTCAAAGAGAGGCCCATTCGGGAGTTTCAGCACAAAATCTTCAGGTTGAACCATGTAGTCCTTTTTGGATGTCAGTGGCACACGTTCCAGGTCTTCGATGGTGCGGATAGACGAAAAATCGATGCCCTTTTCATCAAAGGACTTTTTGTAAAAGGGATGGCCTCTTTCACAAAGGGACATCATGCGCCGAATACCCTCGTTCTGAAGGGCGATCTGTTCGTCCCGCGACTTGTAAAATATTTCCTCAATCCTGTCTGATGTCACCTTTTACTCCTCATTCCTACCCATGAACTGAGAGGCTATGAATGTCGCTTCCTTCAACGGGGTCAGGTATCGTTTCCTCGCCAGCTTCATGTCAAAATCCTGGGTAGGGCACGCAATGCTTATCGCACCGCACGGGATGTTATCCTTACAGAAAATCGCCATCCCCACCGCGCAGGCCCCCATCCCTAACTCCTGAATGTTCAAGGCATATCCCTGCTTACGGGAACGATCCAATGCTTCCATTAATTTTTCCGGGTCCGTAAGGGTGTAAGGGGTATAGGCCTTCAGGGAAACCCTTTTGAGGAATCCTTCCAGCCATTCATGTTTCATGTTTGCAAGAATGGCCTTTCCTGCCGCGGTGCAGTACATGGGGAGGCTCGATCCCGTTTGCAGGTTGTACTGCAAAATCTGGCGCTTTTCCAGGCGCTCCACAATAACTACCTCGTCATGGTCCGGAAGAAATAGATTGATGGTTTGACCAACAATATCAAAAAGGTCCTGAAGATAGGGGAGGAGAAAGGTTCGAAGGGCCATGGTCTGGGTCACCCGGAACCCAAGCCGGATGACCTTCAGGCCCAGATGATATCGCTTCGAACTGTCACGTTTCAGATATCCAAGGCGGCACAATGTTGCCGTCAAGCGCTGGACGGTGGAAAGGTGATATCCGCACCGCTGCGCAAGCTCCGTCATCGTCATGGCAGGGGCATCTGCCCCGAATGCCTCCAACAGCGCCAACCCCTTCTCCAGGGACTTCAGGTGATGTACTTTATCAAAGGAGGAAAGGGAAGATTCAGGCCTTTCTGGTCCCATCCTCGTTATAGTCATACCACCCCTTTCGGGTCTTGATTCCCAGATGACCCGCTAAAACCTTCCTTTGCATGAGAACAGGGGGATAGAACTTCATATCCTTTGTTTCTTCATAGGTAGACATCATGGCCTTCATCATGACATCCAGCCCCACCATATCCCCCGTCTCAAAAGGTCCCATCTTGCGTCCAAAAGCAAGACGCATCCCGGTATCGATCTCCTCAACTGTAGCAATCCCCTCTTCCACAAGCCGAATAGCCTCAACAGTGCCTGGAAAATTGATTCGGTTCAGAAGAAACCCCGCCACATCCCTCTCTACGCGGATCGGCCTCTTCCCTATCGCCTTGACAAAAGCAACCCCACCTTCCATGGTGTCATCGTTCGTCATGACCCCCCGAATGACCTCAACCACCTGCATCATCTGAGCCGGGCTGAAGAAATGCAGGCCCAGCACCCGCTCGGGATGACGCGAAACGGCTGCTAGCTCTGTAATCGGAATAGCAGAGGTGTCGGTCCCCAGAAGGGTGTCTTTGCGAACAATCCCGGAGAGTGTCTTGAAAACCTCGCGTTTCACATTGATATCTTCCGGAACATTTTCAACCACGATATCCATATCTTTCATGGCCTGGATGTCTGTTGTTACCGATATCCTCGCCAGAATGGTACCCACGTCCTCACTGAGCTTTCCTTTTTCAACAAATTTCCCAACCGACCAAGCAATCCCTTCTTTTGCCTTTTCAAGCGCCGAAGGCTCAATATCCATCATAACCACCTGCATCCCCACTTGGGCACAAACCTGGGCAATCCCACTTCCCATTAACCCTGCACCCGCAATGCCCACCTTTTGAAATGTCATCCGCAATACCTCCATGTTCATTATCGATATGTGATAACCTCTATCAATATTAGATTATACAGTATTCTCACAAAATGTGTCAAGAGAAATGTTGCAAGAAAACCTATTTAATGAAGAATCGAATTATTTTCCGGTACCTCCTGGATATTTTCCCTGTTCTAAAAATATGTTATAAAGAAACCGTGATGGGAAAGCGTGGAAGAGGGTTAAAGGCCTGGAGCATCACTCCCCTTCTGTTTTTCCTTATCGCGTGTGCCACGTCGCCATACACAGGGAGACGCCAGCTCATGCTCGTTGGCCCCAGCGAAGAGCTTAGACTCGGCGCTCAAGCCTCCCGGGAGATTCTCAAGAAAGAGACTGAGTGCCACGACCCCCGCTACACCGAGCCGGTCAGGCGGGTTGGAATGCGAATCGCCAGGGTAGCCAACCGTCCCGATTATCAATGGGAGTTTCATGTCATCGATAAACCCAAGGTCGTCAACGCCTTTTGCCTTCCCGGAGGAAAGATCTTTGTTTACACCGGCATCTTCAAATACATCGCTTCAGACGCGGAGTTAGCCACGGTTATCGGTCATGAGACGGGCCATGCCCTCGCGCGCCATGGCGCGGAACGAATGAGCATGGCACTCCTCGCCCAGTTGGGGGAAGCGGCCGGGGCTACCGCCTTGAACCTTCAGACCGAGGAAGCCATAAAGGCATTTGACGCCGCGTATGGACTGGCCGCTAACGTGGGCCTTTTACTTCCCTACAGCCGGACGCAAGAATATGAGGCAGACCACATTGGACTCATACTAATGGCGCTTGCGGGATACGATCCCCATGCCGCCCTTTCCTTCTGGAGCAAGATGGCCCAGGAATCAAAAGGCAAGGCCGCCGTGGAATTTCTCTCCACCCACCCGCTGGACGCAAACCGCATCGCCAGAATTAGGGCCCTGATCCCCGAGGCTATGAGGTATTATAGGCCCCAGCCGTCGGAGCAACATCGGGGAGATTCTGGCGTTTCTCCCCTATCTCGCCACGCCAGCCAAAATTTACGGCACGTCCAGACGTATCATGCGCGTCGCCATTCTGTGAAAGGCTACCAGCATTTTCCGGACGGGCACCTCCCTATGAATGTAAAGCCTGATCCGATTCTCACGATCCACAGACAGAATCGCACCCTGACTGATTGAGACAGCCCGCCCGTCAATCGGACATTCAAGGGACCGCCCCGCTTCAAGAAAAACAAGTTCAAGAGCACCCTCCTCAAAGTCAATCAGGGCGCGTTGCGCCATCATGTAGAGAACATGCTTGCCTTGCTGGCCTTTGACCACACTTGCCGATCTAATCAGCCCTTGCCGTTTGAGACCTTCAATGGGTGAGATCAGGCAGGTAACCGCTCTGCAAACCCCGTTGCCATCGACGGTTATCAGAAGGTCATCCTCACATGTCACGGATTTTGTTCCCCTTTGCATCCGTCCATCCTATTTTGCTCCTGCTTACCAAGTTGACAAACCCCACCTTCTTATGTAAGATTTACCAACAGTTAAAGGTTTTTGCAATTCGGGCGATAAAATAGAGTGAAAGGGTTTAAAGGAGAATTTGATATGCCCGGAGGTTTTGATCTGTCGGTCGTTTTGAGTCAGACATCGGCCGTCGAAAAGGTTCAGCAGCTACAGAATCCAAATCCGGATACCCGCCAGCAACAGTTTGCCTCGCGCTTCGCGGTTGAACGGGAGAAGATGCGTTCGAACATCCAGGATGCCAAGGCAGCTGAAGAAACCAAAATCCACCCGGACCAGCACCGTGAAACCCATGGGCAAAAACACCAGAAAAACTCTTCACAACAGGAGGGAAAGGAAAAACCTTCCACGCCCCCCCCGCACCTCGGAATCGATGAGGGACAACTCATCGATATAAAGATATAGATGCACACCGGACCCCCAACCTGGACGCTTATCCAGATCGTCATTGACTGTCTTCTGATTCTGCTGATTGTTTTTTTTCTCATCGTTCTCTTAAGAGAGCGGAAACAGCGCGCCTTTCTGAGGGAATGGATACTGAAACAAACCCGTGTGTTTACCGATCTTGTTCACACCTCCGACCAAAAAACAGAGACTCTTTCCCAGACAGTCGAGGAACTTATCAGGCGCCTCCGCCGTGAAATATCAGCCGCCCAGAAGGTTCTTGAAACCCTTGAGAGGGTCCCTGAGTCCCAAAGGGGACCATCCGTCACGCCGGGTACACGCCGCCCAAAGACCGGGGTCGAGCGGCCCCCATCCGAGAGGGAAGCTATTCGGTACCTTTTGAAAAAAGGGATGAAACCCCTGGAAATTAGCAAACAACTCAACGTTCCCATCGGTGAAGTCGAGCTAGTCAGCAAACTCGAATCGAATCCCCCAGAACGCTTATAGTCATGGATCCTTCAGGTATCCTTAACCTCATCCAGGACAGTCGCCTTGTAAAAACAGGCGCGGATATTAAACCGCTAACCGAGCCCAAGGATGTTTTCTGGTTGAAAGAAGGGGATATCATTGAAGGCAGAATTGTGAGGAATCTGCCGGACAACAGGGTCGTTTTGCGGACAAACAATCGCGAACTGACAGCGCGCACCAATCTTTCCCTGAACGCGGGGGAGCAAATTCAGGTCGAGGTTCAAAAGGCCAAGGGAGAAATTCTCCTGAAGGTGCTGCACAGATTCCCCCTCCTCGAGGGGATAGCCAAACAGGAGCTGAGGTCTCTCCTTGGCGTCCTGCAACGTCCCATTGATAAAACCATTCTCAACCTGAAAGCCGCAATCCAGTCCATCCTTTCCTCAAAGACCCCGTTGGAAGACAAGGAGCTGACCACCCTCCTGGGTAAACTTTCCAATCTCCTAGATGAGTTAAACATCACCCCGCTGCTTCAGGAAGAACCGGTATCTGCGATGACTGAAACCCCGTCCGTCCCGGGGTCGAGCGCACCTGCTGACGTCCATGCTACCGAGATCCCTGTTACTTCTTCACACGCTCAGGATATTCCGGCCCTCTTGAAATGGATTCGTGATTCCGGCCTTGAGTGGGAAAACAAGCTGTGGCAACTCGTGGAGCTCCCTCAGGAAAACGTCAGTGAAGTCCTCAAAACCCTCATCCAGCATGACCTCAAGGGATTGACACAGAAAATCATTGAGCTACTCCCTTCCCTGACAGATGCCACTGAAACAGCTGTCGAAAATATCCCTGAACCTTCTACACCATCTCCCACACCGCTCCTTGTTCAAAAAGATGGCTCTTTGCCGGATGTCCAGCAAGAGGGGTCTTTTTCTCCCTCTACGTCGGCCAACCCTGCCAGCGGGGCAGCCCTAACAGGGCTTTCACACCATCTGGAACAGCTTTCCCAAACCATTCAGGTCCATCAATGGATAAACGCGGTTCAGCACGAGGGGAACCAGCAATTCTATTTTCAGATCCCCCTGGCACTTTCCGACGGCCTGAAACCTCTTGACCTGTTCATTTACAAAAAGAACCGCAAAAAAGGTAAAAGTGTGCCAGGAACTGAGATAGAGGTCCAGGATTACTGGGTTATCTTCTACCTGACGCTCAGCTCCCTGGGAAGCCTTCGGATTGATTTGAAAACTCGCCAGAGTACCCTTACCCTGAGCATCCTGACGGGAACGGAGACAGCGGCACACCATATTTCCCCCTTCCTCCCCGAGCTCGAAAAGGCCCTGGGTGCCATCGGCTATCACGTGGTAGGGACAAAAGTGGAAAAGGCGAAAAACGGGACGGTTCCCCCCCCCAACCCTATGCAAAACCTCCCATTTGCATCAGAGGGGATGGTCAACATTGTCACCTGACAAAAAGGCAAAGCCAGAACGGAAAGCAGCCGTCGCCCTCTCCTACAAACCTGAAAAGGATGCAGCTCCCCGCGTGACAGCCAAGGGGAAAGGCCTCGTGGCGGAGAAGATGATTGCCCTCGCCCGGGTCCATGGCATTCCTATCCGTGACGACCCCGACCTTGTAACCGTTCTCGCGGCCCTTGAAATTGACAGGGAGATCCCCCCAGAGCTTTATAAGGCCATCGCTGAAATCTTCGCCTTTATCTATCGCGTTAACAAGACGTCAAAAACCCCCCGTTCATAGGAAAATTCTGCCAGACAGGCAAAGATTTTCTTACCCTTATAACACGCATATTCCGACCGTTACAGATTTTGCGCTTTTATTACAGTTAGTTACAATGTTAACGCTCATGGCATATCTTTTGCTAATTCCAGACACGGGAGGAAGAAAACGATGATGAAAGGAATTTACGTCGCCACTTCGGGCGCGTTGGCCATCGAGCGTCAGATGGCAAATATCGCCAACAACCTGGCAAACATCGACTCGACAGGATTCAAAAAGGATGTCCCGGTCTTTAAATCAATTCCCGCGAAGGAAACGGAACCGGCTCCAACCGGCGAAACCACGCTTCCTAATCCCCTGACCTATACCGCCATTGCCCAGAATAAGCCGGATTTCAGTCAGGGTCCCCTTATCACTACGGGGAACCCCATGCAGGTGGCGCTGGAAGGCCCAGGGTTCATCGCCGTTCAGACCGGGAACAATGAGTTTCGTTACACACGCACCCTCAGCCTGATCGTGACACCAGATGGAAAGCTGATGACAAAGGAGGGTGAAAGGGTCATCGGAGAAAACAAGCGCCCCATTGAAAACCTGGACGAAACCCCCCTGACAATCGGTCCCGACGGAGGAATTTCCCAGAATGGCGGCGTAGTGGGACAATTGCAGGTAGTGAACTTTCCAAAACCTTATCCCCTCGCAAAAGTGGGATACGGAATGTACAGGCTGACGCAACGGGTAACCCCTAACAAGGTAAAGAACACGGTGGTGCACCAAGGAATGGTTGAGAAACCAAATGTCAGCCCTGTTCGGGAAATGACGCAAATGATTACCGCACTGAGAGGATACGAGGCCTATCAGAGAGTCATCACAAGTATGGATGACCTGACGGGCAAGGCCATCAACGATCTTGGACGCGTTGGATAAAAAGGAGGAAAAGATGATTCGATCGCTCTGGTGTGCAGCATCTGGGATGGAAGCCCAGCAATTAAAAATGGACAATATTTCCAACAACCTTGCAAATGCAAGCACGGTCGGTTTCAAACGCAGCCGGGTTGACTTTCAGGACCTTCTTTATCAGACCCTTAAGGAACCCGGCGTCGAATCCACCAATGGCAACCAGATACCAACAGGGATGCAATTAGGGCTGGGGGTTCGACCAGCCGCCATCACCAAGATCTTTCTTCAGGGCGATTATCAAAAGACGGACAACGACCTGGACCTGGCCATCGAAGGCAGGGGATTCTTTCAAATCACCCTCCCCGACGGCACCATCGCCTATACCCGTTGCGGTGCCTTCAAACTGGACAGTGAGGGCACGATTGTCACTTCAGACGGGTACAAACTTGAACCGGAGATTACTATTCCGTCAGACGCCACCTCTATCACAGTAACCGATGACGGTACCATCTCCGTTATGACGCCGGGAACCACCACCCCCAGTGAGGTAGGAACCATCGAACTCGCTACCTTCCCCAACCAGGCCGGTTTGAAAAGCATTGGGCGAAACCTCTTCATCAAAACGGAGGCCTCGGGGGACGAGACAACGGGGACACCGGGGCTGGATGGATACGGTACCATTGCCCAGGGGTTTCTGGAAATGTCCAATGTCA
>JALTEW010000111.1:0-5258 GCA_027073795.1 bacterium
GCGGAGAGACATTCGAACATCAGGCTTACCGGGTATATCGAGGACCTCTTCGAACTCGTTTCTCAAATTCCCATCATGGTCAATCCTATGCAGATAGGTAGCGGCTTCAAGAACAAGGTTCTCGAGGCCTTCGCCCTCGAACGTTTGGTGATATCAAACACCTTCGGCATGGAGGCAATCTCTGCTGAAAAGGATGTGCATTATGCGAATGCGGAAACCCCGCAGGAATTCGCAAATGCAGTATTGAGATACTCTACTGACGGAGAGGCGCGAAAACGCATAGGGAGGAAGGCACGTTCACTTGTCGAGGCACAGTACACCTGGAAAAAAATCGGAGGAAGGTATCTCGAACTCGTCGATGGGCTCCTTCAGAATACAAGTAAGAGGATGTCTTGCCATGCGGCCTAAAAAATCCCTTACCGAACAGGCGGCCGTGCTCTTCGCAGGGAACGTCCTTGTCCTCCTCTTTGGGGTGGTTGTTCCTATAGTGCTAGTGCGGGTTTTCCCCCTGGAGGAATATGGCCTCTATCAACAGCTCTCTCTGATCTTCGCTACACTTCTCCCCATCGGGCAGATGGGAGTAACGCAAGGCCTTTATTATTTTCTTCCCCGGGAACCAAAAAAAAAGGACGCCATCGTGACGCAGACATTTATCTTTGTCGTGGTGGCCGGGGCAACGTGCCTTCTCTTTCTTGTGCTGTTTCGCGGCTGGATCGGAGAGATTATGAATAACCCCCTAATAGCGAAGTATCTTCCCATCATGGCCGCGTTTATTTTTCTGATGATCGTCTCGTCTTTTATCGATACCCTTATGATAGCTGAAGGCAGGGTACATCTGGCCTCCCTCATAAGGGTGATCTTTGGGCTCTTCCGTTCCATTATAGTGGTTGTGACTGCCCTAATTAGCAGAAGCATTCCGGTTGTCCTCTTTGCCCTCCTCGTATTTTCTCTTAGCCGGTGTCTGTTTCAGTGGCTTTATCTCCGGAGGCGGTACCGGCTTTCTCTAAGGAGAATCGATTTTCACTTTTGGTGGTGGCAACTGGGATATTCAGTCCCCATCGGTTTGGAGAACGTGACTTGGCTACTCCAAAGAAAGCTCCACAGTTTCTTCGTGTCGTTCTTTTTTCCCCCGGCCACATTCGCTGTCTATGCGGTCGGCACCTATAACCTGCCGTTTCTTGGGATCATCACCTCATCAATTTCCAACGTCATGACGCCTGAGCTCTCTCGGTCTCAAAAGGACGGAGACAAAGACCGCATCTTTGGTGTCTGGAAGAATGCCATGCGGAAGATGAACCTCTTTTTCTTTCCTATATTCGTATTTTTCTGCCTCATGGCACATGAGTTCATCGTAACCTTTTTTACTATCAACTATATAGACAGTGTGCCCATTTTCCGAATCAGTCTCCTTGGGTTACTCGTGAGTGGAATAAACACAGGAGCAATTCTAAACGCCTACGCCGAGACCCGCTACCAATTGAGGATTGCACTTCTCAGGCTTCCCATCGCTATCGTGGCGCTCTATCTTTTCACGAAAATGTGGGGAGTTCTCGGGACCGTAACGGCTGATGTCCTGGTATCCATCGGATTTGTGATTTTCGTACTTGGAAAAGTCGCGCGAGTCATGGAGGTACCCTTCGGGCAGCTCGTGAGCTTCAGAAAAAACGGTAGGATCATGGCCGCCGCGCTTCTTGCAGGAGCGCCGATATTGGTCGTCAGAAATTACCTTCCTTTTCCCCCGCTTTTTCTCTTAACGGTGAGCTTCCCTGTTTACACTGTCTGTTACTTCGCCCTGTGCTTTGCATTAAAGACAATGAGTTGGAGAGAGATCACTTCTTTCCGTAATATCCCGGCATCTCTCAGGATGTGGGGATGACTGGCGCCGAATCAATGCTTTCCGGTTGCCTTACGAAAACCTGCGGTTATAAAGCAGCCTTTTAGGAATTGAAGGAGAGAAATTTTGGGGCTGAAAATGGATTGACTTTACCCCTTGGAGTTATTAACCTGAAGTTCCTGGATGACATTGCACAAATCCTGAATGATTCTAAAGTGTTAAAAAATCATGCGGGGTGATATTACTGCCTACATTAACTATTTGAAATCATTAACATCATATAAACAAGAATTTTAGGGCGTTGCAAGCATTACATGACTACGTAGGCAGTACGTATTAGATCATAAAACTGCATGAATATACTATCTTTTCACATAGTTGACCATCGAGAAAGGCAAAAAATCTTCCAGAACCTCAGATTCAGCTTTGTTCATCAAAAATGTGAGAAAAATTCACTTTTTTTTATGACCTATGCAGCGAGCGCAAGTTCTCTTGTTATATATTAACGTGGAGACTTCGGACGGGCGAAAGTTCCTCTGTTACTTTCCTGTAAATTACTCTGATTTTGGCGATGAAGAATATGTCCATCATGATATTGGGAGTTTTGCCATGGACGGCCATCGGCATACCTTCCCCAGAGATCTATAGGCCAATCTTGAGATGGCTCAATCCGGAATCACGATCCTGGAAATAAACGACTTTGTCGTGAGAGGAGATGTGTGCGTGGATGATATCGCCCTGAGCCAAACTGCCAATTTCTGAACTATGTTCAGGATCAGTGGAATATCTGCTTTATTCACCGCTAAGGTTGTCCTTGTTCGTTTTGGGTCGCTCGGAGAATGCTGCTGATGTAGCATCCCTTCCAGACAGATACTGGATGATGCAAAGGGGGGGTTGATTACTCAAAATGCTAACCGTCTTACTCTTTTACTTTTTTTTGCTCGCCCTGTGGCTGGAGATCGTCCTTGGATTCAAGCTTACGCAAGTCACTGGGCTGAGCCTCCACAACATCGCTTTTTATCTCCTCTTCCTGGCGTGGGCCATCAAGGTCATCAGAAAAAAGAAAATTTTTGAGCCCAACAGGGTGAACAAATACATCCTCCTTCTTTTCGCAGTCGTATGCGTATCCATTCCCGTGAAGTTTCTCCTCAATGAGGTCCCAGATATCAGTCTTTTCAAAGAGATAGTCAGCCTAAAGGGTTGGGTAGATCCTATCTTGCTCTTCTTAATCCTCTACAACACCATCAACGACGAGAAGAGCAGCCGATGGGTCATGGCCGGGCTCATCGTTTTCTTAGTAGTGACCATGATAAGCGCCATCGGTATCTCGACCGGCCTTTTCCAACTGGGGAGGCTAAAAGTCGTACACGGTGGGAGATCAGAGGGATTTGTAGAGCCTAACCAGTACGCAGCCTATCTTGTGCTTTTTTTCCCGGTCCTTTTCTCTGGTGCGCTCTTTGCAGATACGAAGAAAAAGCAAATTTTGTTCGTTCTTCTCATTTTCATTGCCTTTGTCTCCCTCCTGATTACGGGTTCCCGGGGAGGCGCTATTTCGTTTGTGTTTGCAACCTGTGTTTATCTCTTTATCTTTTCCCGAAGTGGTCTAATCCGGCCAGGCGTTTTGATCCTAAGTTTGGCTGTTGTCGTATCCATACTCGGGGCCTCGACATTCATTCTCGCACCCAAGAATATCCAGGACTTAGTTGTGGAGCGTTTTGATCCCGCAAAGGCCAAGAGTGCTGATGAGTATACCTCGGGAAGACTCACCCTGTGGTCAGAGGGAATCAAACTCTTTTATAAAAGCCCAATTTTCGGACATGGTCAGGCTACCTTCATCCCTTTGATGAAGAAAAATTTCCATATCTGGGGCAACTCTCATAACGACTATCTTCTTTATCTTGTGCAGTACGGCGTGATCGGCCTTGGGCTCTTTCTTATGGTCCTGTGGTCACTCTTTCGTGAATCGTGGGCTGTTGCCAAAAGCGCAGCCAACCAGCGCATCAGATGCCTTATCCTCAGTTATATAGTCGGCTTTGCGGGGTATGCCCTCGCCATGTTTGGAGTGAATGTGATACAGCCTCGGTTTCTGTTCTGGGCTTATTCGGCAGTGGTCCTCCGGTACGGACGTTTATACCTTCAGGGGGAGATGTCTGCAGAGGTTTCTTTAGCATGAAGGTTGTAGAGGTCGTTGGATCCCTTCAGATAGGCGGGGCGGAGAACCAGGTCGTCCAACTCCTGAATGGCTGGGACCCGGCACGCATCGAAAAGCATCTCGTTTGTTTTACGGACATGGACACCCATTTCTCCCGTGCCCTCAGAGCGGATGTGAAACGCCACTACGTGAAGCTCCCGCGCCACGGCCAGATCGGGTGCATCGTGAGGCTCGCAGGTCTCTTGCGGCGAATCCGGCCCCATGTAGTCCAAGCACACATGTTCCACACGAACCTTTACGCCGTTTTGGCGGCGTACCTTGCACGAGTACCCATAGTTATCACCACAGAGCATGGGGAAAATTTCTGGAAAAATACCATCCATCATCTCATAGAACGATATATCATTTCCCTTCTTTCCACTCTGAGGGTTGCGGTTTCGGAGGATATCCGAAGAATACGGGTCCATACGGGTGATGTACCTGGGGACAAGATCGTCGTCATCCCACCTTGTGTCGAAATTCCTGAGTGCGGTGTCGAATACCAGGCTCGGTCGCCTGTGAGAATCGGCGCTGTGGGCCGGATGGTCTCAGCCAAGGATTACCCAAGCCTTCTTAGAGCCTTCGCCTGCGTCATCGAAGCCGGGGTTCATGCCGAGCTCGTTTTCCTCGGAGACGGTCCGAATAGGCCTCAGCTCGAACGTCTGGTCTGGAATCTGGGCCTTTCAGGGTTTGTCCACTTTCCCGGTTTCCAGCCGAACGTCGGCAAGTGGCTGCGGGACTTCGATCTTGTCGTCTTTTCCTCGGTGCGGGAAGGGATTCCCGTTGCCATGCTTGAGGCCATGGCGACCGGGATCCCCATAGTCGCGACCCGGGTCGGCGGTATCCCTGAGGTTATCCGCGATGGCCTAGATGGCCTATTGGTAAAAAGCGGGTGTCCAGACATACTTGCAGATGCAATGGTAAAGATCGCCCGAGACGTTGACCAGCGCCGGGCCATCGGCACCCGTGGACGGGAGCGGGTGGCTTCTCTATTCAGCCGCGAGGTCATCTGCGGGCGGTACGAAGAGCTATTTCGCAAACTTTTGGCTCGGAGAAAATCCAGTGTTCAGCAATAACGATATAGTACCGGTGGTAATGTTCCACAGCGTAGGTCTTGAGGGGACAAATTGGGTCTTTTTCCATATTTCCGAGCCCGTGGAACTCTTCGAGGAGAAGATCGCTGCCCTCAACCAAGCCGGATATCACTTTCTCTTCTGGGATGACCTTTTCGAA
>JALTEW010000111.1:5268-10317 GCA_027073795.1 bacterium
CCGGTCGCAGTAAGGTGCCTCGGAAATCCGTCATGCTTACCTTCGATGATGGGTACTTAGACAATTGGGTCTACGTCTTCCCTATTCTCAAAAAATACGGGGCAAAAGGAACTATCTTCGTAAACCCAGAGTTTGTGGACCCGGCACCGGTTCCCCGCCCCACTTCCGATGATGTCCAGGCGGGGAAAATTTCGGCCGACCGCCTCAGGATAATTGGGTTCTTAAGCTGGGCCGAGATGCAGGCAATGGAGGCATCGGGCCTTGTCGATATCCAGTCGCATGCTTTCACTCATACATGGTATTTTGCAGGACCAAAGGTAAAAGACTTTCACCGCCCCGGGGATAAGCATTATCCTTGGTTAGCTTGGAACCTATGGCCGGAACGGAAACCATTTTACATGACAGAGGACCAGAGCGGCTTCGTCTCACCGGGTACACCTATCTATGAACACGAAGTGTCCCTTACATGCCGCATGTATTTTCCGCCCAAGTCTGTATCGATCGGTGTAGTTGACTTTGTCTCGGAAAACGGCGGCCTTGATTTTTTCTTCGTAAATGGATGGAAAGAAAAGCTCCGAGCGCACCACGCCAGGCTTATGAAACGTTACGAGAACGAGGCACGTTATGAAACTGAATGCGAATATAAGTCAAGAGTAATGTGGGAGCTTCAGGAATCGAAAAGATTGATCGAGGAAAACCTTGGTAAATGTGTAAAATACATCTGTTGGCCTGGTGGGGGGTACAACGAAGCAGTCCTCACCCTTGCACGGGAAGCGGGATATCGCGCCTGGACGCTTAGTTCCAGGGATCAGACTAATTTCCGAAATATTCCTGGTGCGAATCCAGAACAAATAAAGCGCGTGGGAAGTTTCTCTCGATACCGGGTCCCTGGAGGACGGTATTTTCTATACGGGATAGAGCGTCATAAGGGTTCGTTATTTTACAAATGGCTTGGGCGTACTCTTGTTGTCGGGGCATGGCTCCGTGATCTGGTGAGGGGGAAATGAATCCTTTCCTTCTTCGTCACGTGGTTTTTCCTCTATATCACAATATAACTGGCACTGGTGTTATAAAGTGCTTACAGGAACTTAAAAGGAGCCAATGGTTACCTCGGGAAAAAATTATTGCTATACAACGGGAACGGCTCCGAGTTCTCCTTCACCATGCCTATGAGAACGTCACTTTTTATAGGAAACGTTTTAAAGGGGTGAGCATCCGCGCTGCTGACCTGGACGACCCAAGCATCATTAGCAGTATCCCCCTCCTCACCAAGAAAGAAATAAACGAAAACCGTGACAGCATGATCGAGAGGAATAAGGCCGGAGGACGCCTCATCCCAAACAGCACGAGTGGTTCTACTGGGGAGGCACTGTATTTCTTCACGGACATGCGGTCGTTGGCATGCAGACGGGCTGTGGTAATAAGAAACCAGGAATGGATTGGGGTCAAGCTTGGGGACCGACGAGTCTCTCTCTGGGGTGCAGCAATGGACATCGAAAAGCTCCAGAATGTTCGTGGGCGCATCCATCGCTGGTTCAACAACTACATCATACTTTCCTCTTATGAGCTTTCTCCCAGATCTCTAAAGGAATATGTGGACAGGCTGAACCATTTTAAGCCGGTCCTTCTTATTTCGTATCCAGGGCCACTGACGGAACTTGCCGAGTTTATGGTGGAGAATGGCCTTCGTGTCCCAAGCATTCGAGCCATCATCTCCTCTGCCGAGACCCTGTATCCATGGCAGAAGGAGATTAGTGAGCAGGCTTTTTCCTGCCCGGTGTACAATCGCTATGGCTGCCGGGAGTTTGGGGACATTGCCCACGAATGTGAACATCGGGAGGGACTGCACATCAATGTGGACCGGGTCTTTCTTGAAATCCTTGACGATGAACTCCATCCATGTGAACCAGGAAGACCTGGAGAGATTGTAATAACCGATCTTGACAACTACGGTATGCCTTTTATCCGATATCGTATTGGCGATCGGGGAACCCTTTATAACCGCGCCTGTTCCTGTGGTCGAGGGTTACCACTACTCGAAGGGATTGAGGGTCGTACACTTGACGTCGTCCGCGCTCCCAATGGAAACGCCTTGGGTGGGACTTTTTGGACCCTACTTTTTAGAAGCAAGCCGGGGATAAAGACATTCCAGGTGATTCAGGAGGACATGAGGGGGATAGCGGTGCTGTATGTGCATGATACATCTGTGCATGACGTGCCCCTTGACTATTTCAAGAAAAAGATACGGGGAAAATGTGGTGAAAATTTTAAGGTAGATTTCCAGGAGGTGAAGCAAATCAAAAAAACCACCTCTGGAAAGACCAGGTTCGTTATCTCAAAGCTCAGGAAAATTTCTAGAATGACAGAATAATGAGTTGCACCATGTCACACAGATATACATACACCGTTTTTACCCCTACATACAATCGGGGCCATACCCTGCCCGAGGTTTACAAAGGTCTCAAGAAACAGACGTTTCGGGATTTCGAGTGGATTATCGTTGATGACGGCTCTACCGACGGGACGGACAAGCTCGTCGAAAAGTGGCAAGCCGAAGCAGATTTCCCTATCCGGTATTTCTGGCAGGAAAACGGGGGAAAACACCGGGCCCGGAAGCTGGGAGTAGCCAAGGCACAGGGAGAATTCTTTTTTACTTGGGACAGCGATGACGAGTGCATACCTCAGGCCTTTGAACAGATGAAAGTCCACTGGGACGCGATTCCGGAGGAACAAAAGTCATTTTTTGCTGGGGTAACGGGCCTCTGTGCCCATAAAGACGGCACCATTGTGGGCTCCCGATTCCCTCAAAATGTTTTCGAGTCTGATATGTTTGAGATCAGAGAACATTATCGGGTTACCGGTGAGAAGTGTGGTTTTCAGCGAACGGATGTGATGCGGGAATTTCCTTTTCCGGAATTCGAAGGAGAACGTTTTATTACTGAAGCCGTGGTCTGGTATCGGATAGCAAGGAAGTACAAGACTCTATTTTTCAATGAGATTCTGAGAATCTATGATTATAGACCAGATGGCCTTTCTGCGACCTGGCTTCGTCACATCGTTGAGAGCCCCAGAGGTAAAGTCCTTTTTTTCAACGAATACATGGAGATGCCTGCCATGCTTATGAACAGATTTAAAGCAGGTGTAAATTATGTCCGCTGTTCTCTGCATGCTGGGGAAGGGCTCACTACATTAGTGAAGAAAGCTACCCGACCCCTATTTGCCGTGCTCGGTATTCCTGTGGGTATCATTCTCTATCTTAAGGACAGAAAAGCATACAAGAAAAAGTATGGGAAGGCCAGTAGTTAATGGACTTGTATCCTGTCGAAATGGTTCAAGAGTATATTGAATCCCAAGAGGATAAACTATAGCAGATGATAGTCGATTTCAAATCGACCTTTCTTTAACCCATCGTCTTACAGACGAGTGTTGTTCAGCGTATGTATAAAACATACGTAACTTCTCTAATAAGTCCGGGCAAATCATATTTTGCGACTATTCAATGGATTCCGGCTTTCGCCGGAATGACAGGCGCTTACACCCAATCGTCATTCCCGCGAAGGCGGGAATCCGGTGACTGTTACCCAGACTTATTGAGAAGTTACAAACATACGGCCTAATATATTGAAATTTAAGTATTTATTTTTGTGCAACAAGCAAATTTGTATAGGAAACTCAGGATAGGTGTTAAATAAGGTATGAAATCACGGGTTCGAATCCTTTTCGTCATCGATTCCCTCGGTATCGGTGGGGCCGAGCGCCAGCTCGTCGAGTTGATAAAAGGCTTGGTTAGAAAAGGAGGTTACGAGATTCATCTCGTGAGTCTCTTGAGGCAGGATGTGGAATATGCTGATATCGTTACTTCCTTCGGTATTGAGGTTGTCTATTATCCCCGGCGCTACAAATATGACCTTGTCGGTCCTCTTTTTGCCCTTGTCCGATATATTCAAGAACATCGCATCGATCTCGTCCACACCTTCATGAACATGGGAAGCCTATTCGGAGGGATTGCCGCTAAAATAACCGGAAGGCCGGTGGTTTGTTCTGCTATCCGCGATGCTAAGGACGGTTCCCGACGGAAAAAATATCTCAAGCGATTTCTATCAAAGCTTGCCGATATTTATGTTGCAAATTCGAGGGCAGGTTTTACCAACCGCTTTAGGAAAATGGAGCCCCATTTTCGGGTAGTTTACAACGGGGTTGACTTTTCCAGATTTAATGGACCGAATGACGACCTCACTGATCTCAAGGATGAGCTTGCGATACACGGGTTCAGTCACGTGGTGGGGATGGTGGGGTCATTCTCTGAGCACAAGGATCACGAAACGCTTCTTGAAGCAATTCCAATGGTACTTAGAGCTTTTCCAAAAACGGGATTTCTTCTGATAGGCGATGGGGAAAAGCGCACCTATCTGGAGAAAATGGCAAAATCTTTCGGTGTTGAAAAGCAAATTGTTTTTGCAGGTTACAGGAAGGACGTAGATCATATCTATCCCTTTATGCATATATGTGTTCTTCTATCGAATCCCCAAGTTCATCTCGAAGGGATCCCAAATGTTCTGATTGAGGCGATGGCTTGTGGTGTTCCGGTAATTGCATCCGACGGAGGGGGTACAAGGGAATTCCTTATACCCGGAGTGAATGGATTGATCGTTTCGCCAAAAGATCCGGTTGCCGCAGCCTGGGCAATTAACCAACTCTTTTCGGACTATGACCGAGCAAAAGACATGGCTATGGCAGGACAACGCACCGTATATCAAATGTTTGGATTAGAAAGATACGTTAGCGAATATAAGCAGCTATACGAACAGCTTTTATCTTATAATGAATGAAGTGAAATGGACCTCGGACAGTTTAAATGCCAAGATAAGTTCGCATTTTTTCTTGTTTTTGGCATCATACTAACCTGTGTCAATTTATGGGTCTCATACATTTGCTTTGGAGTCTTGTAGCCTTAGTCTGATGAAATTGTTTCCGGTTGTACCAGCCAAACTACAGTGGAAGAAGATATTCGTACACAAGATATAATAAGTAAGACAGTAGGAATGGAAG
>JALTEW010000112.1 GCA_027073795.1 bacterium
CACCAGGCAAAGGCCCTTTGCCGTCGTTTACCCTGGAAGATTTCAACCTGCCATCGGAGTTGCCGTTGCTGATTCCCTCGGAACTGGTGCGGGCAAGGCCGGATATTCTTGGCGCTGAAACGCTGCTGCATGCCGCGAATGCAGAATACGGGGTGGCAATATCCAAGCTCTATCCCCAACTCAACCTTAGTGCCGATCTGGGCACCCAGGCACTGACGACCGGCGCATTGTTCGGCGCCGGCTCCGCTGTTTGGAGTTTGGTGGGGCAACTGACACAACCCCTGTTCAATCCAGGCTTGCCCGCTGAAAAGAGAGCGGCTCTCGCCGCCTTCGATGCAGCCGCGGCAAACTACCAGTCCGTCGTTCTGGAAGCTCTTCGCAACGTAGCTGATGTCTTACGGGCATTGGACAATGATTCAAAAAGGCTGCAAGCACTTGCCGCCGCCGATTTCGCTTCTGAGAAGTTTTTAGAGTCAATACAGCGTCGATATAGGCTTGGAACAATCAGCTATTACGAGCTACTAATCGCACAACAGCAACGACTTCAGACTAAACTCGATCTGACAGAAGGCCAGGCCAAACGCCTGGTCAACACCGTTGCTTTTTACCAGGCGATGGGTGGTGGTTTAATTGACATTACCGGAAGCGTTGGCGATGTGTCAAAGGCGAAGAGCGAAAGAAGTTCTGAGTTCAACGTTCAATGTTCTATATTCAAAGTTGATCAGTGAAAGTAAAATGTTACCCCTACTTGCCCTGTTAAATTTATTTTTCTATTTAACTGGGGTGAAATACCGCGAAGCGGTCACCCAAAAGTTTACCCAGTTAAATTGCGTTAGCACGTATTTACAAGGGCGGATTTCGCTGTGGTAAAAAGTTAAACGTGAATAGCGTCCCTTAGTCTTTGAATAGATCCGAATGCGAACCAGTTCGGATGAGGATGACTTCTCTCTCCGTTGATTCATAGATTAAAAGCTAATCGGGCTCGAGATGGCACTCCCGCGTTCCCTTATATTGTCCGACTAAGACGTGATCCCGATAAGTCAGTGGCAACTTTCCCTCTTCAAAGGGGGGCAGGGTTCAAATCTTTCCTCTTGACAAATAACCCTATTTTGACAACATACAGGCATGGCAAAACCTTTAAGAATCCAATATCCAGGTGCCTGTCACCACATTAGCTGCCGGGGATACGAACGGAAAAGCATCTTTTCAGACACACAGGATTACAATGCTGATGGAATGGCTGTACCGATTCAGTCAGATAACCCAACCTGAGATCGGACGGTTGGCAGGGAGGATAGATTACAGTGCCGTAAGTCAGGCGAGAAAGAGATTACAGGTAAGGATGGAAAGAGAGCCGAACCTGAGGAAGAGATTTAACGAATTAAGCAATCAAGCGCTTCTTCTGTCAAGGGGAAAGATTTGACCCATGCCTTCGGATCTGCCTTCATTGCCTTTCCCAATAGGATTGGATGCTGAGTTTTTAAGGGCTGGCTGCTATATGGCGTTCGGAACGATTTGATATTCAATCTGCGTTGGCAGTCCAACACGCTTTGAGGCATCGAGAATTTCCAGAGATACGAGATTTCCCGACGCGTCATAGTCAAGAATAACGCCTGGTTTATCTTCATCGCTTTCCATTACCGCAGACTCAGCAAGAATAACCGTTAATGTATCAGTCTGGCTGTCATAGATTACTTTCATGGTTTTCACTCCAATACTTGTCAATTTTTGATGTAAGGTAAGTTGTTATAATTTCGGCCGGCTGCCTATCTATATCAACAAAAACCCTCAACAAATAAGTCTGTAATGGGTCTCCCCTTTTAATAAGTGATTGAAGAATTACACGGCCAGCCCCTACTTCGATGGTTTGATCCGGGGAAGACAAAATCTTTATTACCTCTTCCTTGGTAATACCGCGGCGTTTCATCTCAAACAGCGCGTGCCCGGTAAAATGAAATTTTTTTGACTTTACTCTCAACTATAACTTTCCTCTAATTTTAATTAATACCAACGTAATATGAAAAACTCAAGGACGCAAGAAATCCTGTGACGAGGGGCGAATGGTCAAATCTACGTTTGACCTTTTTCTTTAGGAGGAGTAAGCGGGAATAAGGGGCCATGTTTGACAACTGGGTTTATTCGTTTCCTCCCTGACCTTCTCCAGCATTTCCCTCAAATTTGCATTTCTCTTTAATCGCTTTCCTAACCGTTTTGCACCCTGGCTTAATCCTAAAAGCCTTTTTCAGATATTTGGATAGACACATGGATTTCAGGTTGCTTTTTTATTTTATCCCTGCTAAAATAACATTATGAATCAGAACAGCAGGGATAAAGATTATATTTTCTGTTAGGTAATACGGGCAAAACGGCCTTTAACCTCGTACTCTTGGGATACGAGAAGCAACCATGTCTAAAGCTATACCTGGTTAATTTTTCCATGCGTGCACGACCACGCGGTCCCTCTTGTAACTCTCGAAGAAGGAATTCCCTTTTCCCAGGGTCCCCTTCAGGGATCGGAAAAATCGTTTCAGAAAGGGAGCTGGTCCAGAAACGATTTTAACACGCTTGAAGCCTGCTACCTGGAGGAGGTGACGCAGGGCCTTTAGGTTGGGTGCCCACCAATTGGTGGGATCTTTGTTCAACTCCGACCCCGCGTAGAAGGCCACGGCGGGCATGCTAATTCCCAAAAGATCAACTTCGGTTTCAAGAATCAGTAGCTCGTTCGTTACGCTTGCCACCTTTTCCAGAGCGAGTAAGGGATACTTCATGTGATACAAAACACCGAGAAAAAGGGTGATGTCAAAGCATCCGATGATCTCTGACGGGAGTGGGGGTCAAATCTTTCCCCTTGACAAACAGCCCTATTTTTTGACAACATTCAGACATGGCAAGACCCTTAAGAATCCAATACCCGGGCGCCTGTTACCACATTAGCTGCCGGGGAAACGAACGGAAAAGCATCTTTTTAGACATACAGGATTACAATGCTGATGAAATGGCTGTACCGATTCAGCCAGATAACCCAACCTGAAATCGGGCGGCTGGCAGGCGGGATAGATTACATGTAAGGATGGAGAGAGAGCTGAAACTGAGGAAGAGATTTAACGAATTAAGCAATCATCTGCTTCTTCTGTCAAGGGGAAAGATTTGATAATCATATAA
>JALTEW010000113.1 GCA_027073795.1 bacterium
AGGCCTTTTTAGAGAATAACGGGGTTCAATGCGGTTTTTGCACGTCAGGGATGATTATGTCGGCCAAGGCCCTCCTGGATGAAAATCCCGAACCAGACGAGGACGAGATACGCACCAGCATTTCGGGGAATCTCTGCCGTTGCACGGGATACGTGCAGATCGTGGAATCGGTACAGAAAGCAGCAGAAATGATGAAGGATAAATCATAGGGGTTTCAGGAGGGAACGATGTCAGAATACCTGTTTGTCGGAAAAAATATTCCTCGGACCGCGGAGGTAGATAAGGTTACGGGACGGGCCATTTATATCAATGACCTCAAACGTCCCAGGATGTTGTATGGGAAAATCAAATATAGTGAATACGCCCACGCAAGGATCAAACGCATTAATACCTCAAAGGCTAAAAAACTGCCGGGCGTGCGCGCCGTGCTGACTGGGTATGATATCCCTGATGTCCGGGTAGGGTTCTTGAAGGACCAGACAGTGCTCAAGAGGGATAAGGTGCGCCAGTTTCGGGATGAAGTGGCAGCTGTCGCGGCCATCAGCCCTGAAATAGCCGAAGAGGCGTGTGACCTGATCGAAGTGGAATACGAGGAGCTCCCCGGGGTTTTTGACCCCTTTGAGGCAATGAAGGAGGATGCGCCGCTTATTCACGAGATTGATGCTCGCGGGCGTCCTATTCGATCCAACATTCTTCCTCTTCCATGGAAATTCACGGCGGGTGATATTGAAGCGGGGCGCGAGGCGTCGACGACCCTTGTTAAAGATAAAGTAAAGACAACCTGGGTCAATCAGTGTTGTATGGGGACAAGCGGCTGTATCGCCGAATTCGATATGAACAATAACCTGACCCTGTACAACCAGGCCAATGTTATCTTCTGGGATAAGCGGAGAATTACGGAATACTTCGCCCAGATTGGTCTGAAAGACAGCAAGGTTCGTGTTATTAATCCCGTGGTGGGGGGGAGTTTTGGGACGAAACTGGATACGGATATCTATGAATTCATTGCTATTCAGCTTGCGCTGAAGACCCGTCGTCCTGTCAAAATTCTATTTACGCGCGAGGAGGAATTCCGTGCCCTGCCACCCCGCCAGCCTGCCGTTTTTGAAATCGAACAGGGATGTGACAAGGAAGGGCGCCTGACCTTCCGGAATGTAAAAGCGGTCTTGGATAACGGTGCCTATACGTCATGGGGAGCGACCACACCCTCCGTCATGATGATGCCCATCTCTTCGCTTTACCGTGTGCCGAATGTCTATTTTGACGCCAAGTGTGTTTACACCAACAATATCTACTGTCAGGCCATGCGCGGGTATGGAAACCCGCAGGCGACCTTTGCTGTGGAAGTTTCTATGGACCACCTCGCCGAGGAGGCAGGGATTGATCCCTCTGAGTTGAGATTGATTAACTGCAACCAGCCAGGGGACGAGACGCCGATGCGCTTAAAGATTACCTCCTGCGGATTGGAGGCGTGCATCCGAGGTGTCAAGGAAAGGCTGAACTGGGACGGCAAGCGAGGGAAACATAACGGGCGAGGGGTTGGGATGGCTTCGTTGATTCATGTTGCAGGAGGCGCCAGGGTCTATAAATCCGACGGACATGGGATGATGATCAAGGTGGACGAGCACGGCCATGTGGATGTGATGTCTGGCGGGACCGACCAGGGACAGGGGTCTCCCACCGTCTTGTCACAGATTATCGCAGAGGCCTTGGGCTTTCGTCCCGATGACATTACCTTAACCTTCGGCGACACAGCCTTGGGGTTGTGGGATGCAGGAACCCACGCAAGCCGCCATACCTTCATCGCTGGGAATGCCGCACTGGAGGCATGTAAAAAAGTTAAGAAGCAGATTCTGGACTTGGCAGTGGATGAGATGCCCAAGATTATCAAACATCAGATTAGGCGTAAGAAACGGAAGGACCCGAATTTTAAGGAACCAGGTCTGGATTTCAGCCTGATTTCCGATCCCGAGAACTTGGATATCAAAGACAGGTCGATCTTCTGCAAAAAGGACCCCGAAAATCCCTACTTCAGAATGGATGTGAGTGAGGTTTTGCGGGAAGCCTTGCATGTTGGGACGGGCCAGAGCCGTGTCGTGGCGGCCGAGGCCTTTTATGACCCTCCAACCGAGATGCTGGACAGGGAATTTAAGGGAAACCTCTCCTGTACCTATGCCTTTGGCACGACAGGAGTGGAGGTAGAGGTTGACGAAAAAACAGGTGAAGTGAGGATCCTTCAACTTTATGCTGCCCATGATGTAGGAAAGGCCATCAACCCTACGCTCATCAAGGGTCAGATCTATGGTGCTGGATATATCGGCGTGGGGTATGGATTGACCGAGGAGATGAAACTGGAGAAGGGCAGGGTGGTGAACCCCAACTTTCTTGATTACAAGATGCTGACCGCCAAGGATAAGATCCCTGTTGAACCCCTGATTATTGAAACAGATGAAAGGGATGGGCCGTTTGGGGCGAAGGGGATTGGCGAACCCGGCCTGGTTCCTACGGCGCCCGCCATCGCCAACGCCGTCTATGACGCTATTGGTGTTCGGATCAACGATCTGCCCATCACGCCCGAGAAGGTCTTACAGGCGCTCAAGGAGAAGAAAAAGGGTTAATCCGCCTTCGCAAAAGCTACGGCGTGACAAGAGGTGAAAGGCTGCGCGCCAAGCGCTTTACGCAAGGTGAAGGGTGACAACATGAAAAGCAAAATCAAGGTCTTAAGGCTACCATGGTTTATGAACTGTTTATGGATTCTGTTGTTGCTTATAACCTTAACAACAGGAGGAGATGCCATGGCATTTACACTTAAGAGTGCTGCTTTTCAGGAGGGGGGTACCATTCCATCCCGTTACACCTGTGACGGGAAGAATGTGTCCCCGGATCTTGCCTGGTCTGGGGCACCGAAGGGGACAGAGAGTTTTGTCCTGATCTGCGATGACCCGGATGCCCCTGTAGGCACATGGGTTCACTGGGTCATCTTTAACATCCCTGCTGGGACGAACGGGTTACCCTTGGGGGTTCCCACCACGAGGGAGTTGGCAGATGGATCCAGGCAGGGCATCAACGATTTTCACCGGATTGGGTACGGGGGGCCCTGCCCACCCAAGGGACCAGCCCACCGTTACTTTTTCAAGATCTATGCCCTTGATACGAAA
>JALTEW010000114.1 GCA_027073795.1 bacterium
GCCTATAACAGAACCGGAGCCGAGAGCTTTCAAAGCGCCAAAGTCTCCTTCCAGCATTTTGCTTATCTGCGCGTTAGTGTCCGGCCCGAATATCCGCTGGGGGCTAAGCATCTTCATAACTCCATCCGTAAGATTTCCGAATTTCGTTCCCGCCGCTATGCCACTCTTGAAATAATTCATTATGGCTTGACCGAAATCAACAAGAACTCCGCAGATCATAAAACTGAAGTTAATTATGAGGGCAATCAAAATCAGCTTGGTCAGTATTTTCTGGGCTTCGTATTCCTTGTAACCGACAATTGTCGAGATGCCAATAGCTATCATAGCCAAGGCAAAAAACAAATTAGCAAAATCTCTGACAACTATCCAGCCCTGCTGGAGAAACCAATTGTCCATTATGGTGCCGTTTAATTCTACCGCCCACTGAAAAAGCTTGCCGGTGAGAAAGATGAAAAACCCTCCGATAGCAGCAAAAAGCAAAGCGACTTTCGAGGAAATAGCAACGATGAAACCAAAAATGCCTTTCGCTACCTTCCCGCTAGTAGATGCAGCTGAAGCCGGCGAACTGCTCTTATTCACGCAGGTATAAGTACGACCACCAGAGCTAAAAGACAGTTTACATTCCTTACTATGAGCTCTACATTCTTTTATGGTATGAAATTGACTGCAATCTACCTGCCCACTGCCAGTTTGAGCAGTTTGTTGAGACTTGACAAAATTTGGATTAGTTAAGTTTTTCAGGTTTAAAACTCCACTGTCAATCGCGGAAACAGTTTTCAGATTTAAAACTCCGCTGAGGCTAAAATTAAAAGCAACAGGAAAAAAGGCCGCTAAAAGGCTAACTATGAGTATTGCCTTCACTATTTTTCTCTTTCTCGAAAGCATCATTTAGCAATAATTTTTTATTAAGCCAGGGCTCTGCTTTTTTCTCCCATCACCCCCAAAGCGTTCTTCCTAACCGCTAATTTCTCAGAAGGGCGCTTCCACCGACGGCGTTGGCGTTGGTGTTATCCCCGGCTTCGGCGTCGGCACCGGCGTAGGTGTTGGATTCAAAGTCTTGCGGAAACCTCTCTCTATTTTCTTCGCTTCATTGTTCAGAGAATCATACTCGTTTTTCGCCTCCTGGGCTGTTCCGTCAAAATTTGGATTATAATCCTTCGGGTCCGCGGCAATCATATTATATTCCCTGTCTATCTTGTTTTTCAAATTCGTGTATTTGATTACTTCCTCACCGCCGCCTTTCGTATCCCTCAGCAGAGGCAAGATGTAACTTTCTATCAAATTAGAAGACATCTTCTTGTAGGTTAACCAAGAGTTCACGCCTTCTTTAACAGGACCTCCTTCTCCTCCCAGTCCTTGGAAGAATTGGCTCGGCAAATCCTTTACCACGCCTTCCAAACCCAACAAGCCATCCTTACCCATACCAGCGAGTTTATCCACCAAAGTATTGGCTACAAGGCCACCTAAATCGCTAAAGCTCTTAGCATTGAGAATGCTGTTAAAACCAGAGTTGATAGTGGAAGAAAGAACATCCCGGGCTACCGTCCCCGGACTGGTAATAAGCGTTTGCCATTTCAGGCAATTTCCGTGGGCATCTTTAAGAAGGCAGGCGCCTTTTTTCTCCGTTGGCTTCCAACCTTGGTTAGCTACATATTTCAGCTCCTGCATATGCTCCTTCTGGCCTTCTTCCTGATAAACATCAGAGATAGCATTCGCCGTCGCTCCCTGCCAGCTATTATACGGATTGGTGACCATTGAAAGAAAAGCGTCTGAGCCTCCATTATCCCAATCGGAACAATAATCCTTCCAGCTGCCCGCTTCTTCGTTCAGAGCGCACATATCCCCCGAATTTGAGCCAGCCATCTGCTGATAAGCATCCTCAACAAAATATTTATATCTTGGCCTTAGCTCCTCGCAGTATTGACTTCCTTCCCTGCTAACCAAGGCGCTGTCTAAACCTTGGATATTTTTCCGGCCATAAAGATAGCCTTCTAAATCGCTCACAAATTTCGGCCCGGCTCCCGCCATTCCCTTTTCCCCTTTTCCCTGTATCCATTTCAAAGCTTCATTGCTTAAAGACTTCCAAACGGACCTTTTGAGAGTCTCTTCTATCTTAGTCTTTAGGGGTTTTATTATAGTCGTGTAGACAGCCAAGTGGGTTGTCTCCATAGCAGTAATAGCGCTTGAAGCCGCCATAACAATGTCTTTAGCTGTCCGGATTATGGAAGTCGGCGAAGTGTCAAGGACAACATGGACGCTGCCGCCCACCCCGTGGCCGCCGCCGCCAAAGAGGCCGCCCAAAAAAGCGGAGGCAGGTCTGCCTGTCAGAGAGGCGAAGATAAGAAAAGTTAAAAGAAAGACGATTAGAAACATCTTCAACCTATTTGCTCCCCAAAAAAATTTTTCCAAAAAATTCTTCTTAAACATTCCCCTATACTATCTTTATTATAGCCCTGAAAAAAAACTAAAACAAACTAATTTTGTGGATAAGATTACTCTTTCCCAAAGTCCTTCCTCATCCGGCTTTGGATAGCCGAAGAGACATCTTCGAGCTCCTTGTCCGTCTCGCCGATAAGTTTCGAGGCAACCACGGCTCTCAGAGAATCTTCCTTATAATTCAGCAAGGCTCGGTAAACCTCTTTTTTGAGAGAAAGGATGTTCAGGTATTTGAGAAAGAGGCTTTCATAATCGGCTGGAACCGGCAGAGACGAAAAATTGCCGAGAATGTAATCGATCGAACCAATAACTTTCTCTAGAGGCTTAGGGTCTTGCTTATAAGCAAATATTTTTAGAGCTTCAAGGGTTGAGCTGGAAGAAAGGCCGCTCCGGCTAACAAGAGAAGAAAGGCTAAAAATAAATCTGGCAATCGAAGAAGTCGAATTGCCGGTAATATTCTTCAAGTCGCCATCCCGAAAAACATAGGCTTCTTCCTTAAATCGGCTTTCCAAAGAAGAAAGGGAACCTTGATATTCCTCTAAAAGCTGGCTGGTTGATTTCGGCGCTTCCTTCCGGCCCGAAATGACATCGTTGGCAATCTTCCGGGTTAGATAATCCGTATAATTGCCCTTCGGCGAACCGGCTTGGGGTGGCTGATTGAAAGGAACGGCCATACCGCCGGAAACCGGCCTTTCAGGCCCCTTGGAGAC
>JALTEW010000115.1 GCA_027073795.1 bacterium
GACAAAAAGCTGAAACGCATTCTTATCGTCGACTGGGACCTCCACCATGGAAACGGAACGCAACATTCCTTTTACAGCGACTCACGGGTCCTCTATTTTTCCACGCACCAATATCCCTATTATCCAGGGACCGGGAGTCTTCAGGAAATTGGGGAAGGAGAAGGCGAGGGATACACCCTCAACATCCCCTTAAGCACGGGAAATGGGGATGAGGAATATGCAAACATCTTCCGGCACATCCTTATCCCGGTTGGAAAGGCATTCAAACCGGAACTCATCCTTGTCTCAGCGGGATTTGACATTCACAAAGGGGATCCCCTTGGAGGCATGAATGTGACCGAAACCGGTTTTGCCCGTCTGGCATATCTTCTCCTAAATCTCGCCAAAGAAACATGTGAAGGACGTCTCGTTTTTACCCTTGAAGGAGGATACAATGTGGAAGGAGAGGCACAGGCCGTGGTTAAAATCCTGCATACTCTCCAGGGGGATCTACCTTTTGATCCCGCTGCACGCAAAAAAGCGGAAGATCAAGCCCTTAAAAAGATTCTTCCCACCATTGAACGGGTTAAATCTATTTATAAACCCTACTGGGGAGTGTTAGGTTAGCAAAAATTATGTCGCCTGATTGATGCGGTCTCGGAGTTCCTTTCCCACCTTGAAAAAGGGGAGACGCTTTGGGGCAACCTTGACCTTCTCACCCGTTTTCGGATTTCGACCTTCATATCCATCGTACTCTCGAATGGAAAAGCTTCCGAAGCCACGAATTTCGATGCGGTTCCCATTCACAAGGGCCTGTTTCATCTCCTCGAAAACCGTATCAACAACAATTTTCGCTACCTTTTGGGTGATATGCCCCTGTTTGACAAGCTCTTGGATTAATTCCGCTTTGTTCATGTTTCCCCCCTTTTACGTTTATCCATTTCTTAAATAATCGACTGCGTTGCTGAAAAACTTAACCCCTTCTCCCCTCTCCTGGAGGTTCTCCCGTGTCCACCTGGGATGGTTGGTTCGGTGCAAAAAGGCCTCTGGATGAGGCATCATCCCGAAAATCCGACCCGTCCCATCACAAAGAGCGGCAATCGCCTCAATAGATCCATTTGGATTAAGAGGATACAGGGACGTTGGTTCACCCGTTTCCGGATCACAATAGGCCATAACATCCAGGTTCCGACGTTTAATAACATCTAAGACTGTATTGGACTCAGGGAAAAATTTGCCTTCTCCATGCCGCACAGGTAGGTAAACGTATTTCATCCCCCGTGTAAACACACAAGGGCTTAAAGGATTAACCTTTAACGTGACCCATCGATCTTCAAATTTTCCGGAATCATTGTGTGAAAGGGTGACAACCTGTGACACAGGTTTTTCCCCACCCACGCCAGGCAGAAGCCCCATTTTAACCAGAAGCTGGAACCCGTTGCATACCCCAAAGACAAGTTTCCCCTTTTCAATGAATCGAAATATTTCGTCCAACAGAACTCTGTTCGTCCCCTTAATTTTACGATACTTGAAACGATTCGCTGAAGCTCGGGCTGCCCCCATATCGTCACCATCCAGAAATCCGCCTGGAAGGTTCAGAAAATCATAATCCAAAAGTGACACCTCACCTTCCAGGAGCCACGAGACATGAACGATATCTACAACATCAGCCCCCCCCAGACGGCAGCCATAGGCCATTTCCATCTCACAATTGGTCCCGTTTCCCGTAAGGACTATGGCGCGCACAGGCCTCATTGCCGAATCCCCCGCTTCTTCATCTTGTCCCTGCCATCAATTTAAAAGCTCCTCATGGTCTAATGGCAACGCTATCCCTCTCAGTTTTTTACATAACACAACTGGCGTGTCTATCCAATCCCACCCTTATCCATCCGTTTTATGCACCGGTCTTTGTTTTTTTCCTAAGCCCGCACGAATTCCCTCGGTCAACTTTTGAAAATCCTTTTCAAAGGTGATAAGGTTTCGATTGGTTGACCCGACGATGGTGATATCGGTTTCCTTTCCGTTCGGACTCAGAATGACCCATACCCGCTTGTGCGAAATGAAAAAGGTCACAATAAGCCCCCCCACCATTATCAGGCACCCAAGCCAAACTACCCAGACACCTGGATCTTTCGTCACCTGAAGCCCCGCTGAATAAATTTCCTCAACATTTTTCAAAACGTAAATGTGTTTTCCCCCCCGTTTCATATCAAACTTTGGATAATTCAAAAAGATCCAGAATAACTTCGTTGTTCCTTCAGGCCTTCGTTCCATGATTTGAACGGCGGGACCAAATCCCTGCAAGTTCGGATGGTACCGAACAACGAAAAAGACAGTCCCATCGCTGAGCCGTTTCTCAGTACCACCCATGAGTTTAAAAACTGTTTCTCCCACCACCCCTCTTTCCATAACCCCGAGGGTCAAAAGAGGGGAACGTTGTTTCTGGTAGGATGCCTGGTAGAAACGAATCCCCTCAAACATCAGGGGATGATTGACCTCCACCTTCTGACTCTTGATGACAGCCTTTCCGTTTTTCAAGATACTCAAATAACTCGTGTATTCCTTCACCATGCCGTTGGGGTAGAGGGAGATATCAAAATTGTCGCACCGAACGGTAAAATCAAGCTTTTTCGGGGTGTTCCTGCCATCTCTGAGGTAAACCGTGCTCGTGGACGTTCCCTCCAGAAGACTCACAAACGCCTCAAACCCGAAGATCGATCCGATAAGGGCACCTAAAATAATAATAACCACGCTTAAATGGGTGATATAAACACCCAGTCTGGAGATCTTTCCCCTCTCGGCAAACAAAACCATTGTATCATCTCGCGCCAATGTCTCAGCGTGTTTTAAAACTGTCTTGACCGCCTCTTCTGCCCGGGGCAATGAACCTTTTTTTGTGGAGACCTTAAACGAACTCCTTAAAGGGTATTTACCAACCTCTTCAGGCCCCAACCATTTTTTGGGCTGCACGATAAATTTCCAGGCCCGTGGAAAACGATCAAGAGAACAGACTATGAGATTGATGATCAGTAGAATCAAAAGGAGTCGAAACCACCAGGTATGATAGAGATCGAAAACGCCCAAAAGTTTCAAGAAGCGGAAGAGCCCTGCTGAATAATGCCTTAAATACTCACTGTCGGAAAGTCTCTGG
>JALTEW010000116.1 GCA_027073795.1 bacterium
ATGCTGCCCCCCCCTACCGAAGTTGAATGTCCCCACCCTTAATCACAAATGACGCCAGATTACGGTGAATTTTATCCACTTCCTTATCCTTCAACGTCTTTTGCAAGGCTTGATACGTTACCCTGATGGCAACACTCTTTTTCCCCTTTGGGATTTCCTTTCCAGAGTATATATCAAATAATTCAACCTGTTTCAAATACTTATTCTGAAACGAGTAGATTCTTTGAATAATTTCTCCTACAGGCATATCTGAATCCACCACAACCGCAAGGTCACGCGTGACAGGGGGATACTTTGAAATCTCTTCCGCCTTTATCTCTGTACGTATCCCTTGAGACAGTTCATTGAAATTCAATTCAAAACAATAGGCATTTTCATCTATCTTAAAGGCATCCGTCACAATGGGATTCAGTTTTCCCAGATACCCGATTGGGACGTCATTCAACAGAACATCGGCAGAAATCCCAGGATGCAGAAAGGGTTTGGGAGATTCCGGTGAACCAAAACGTACCGATGAAACCTCAAGGGCCTCGAAGAGATTTTCAACATCTCCTTTGATATCCAGAAAATCGAAAGGGCGTTTCTCAAATCCAAACGAATACGGGTTCTTTCCCATAATAAGCCCGGCAAGATAAAGGTTTTCATCGGGAAGCATTGTTTTATCTGAAGCCAAATAAGTATTGCGAAACTCAAATATTTTAAAGTCTTGTACTCTATGGTTAAAGTTACTTCGAGCTGTATTGATGAGAGAGGGAAGCAAAAAGGTTCTCAAAACCTCCATCTCTTCACTGATGGGGTTTAGCAACCTCACAAAATGCCTCAAGGGATCTCCCGCAGGCACCATCAAATCATCCAGCCACCTTTTGTCAATAAAACTGTAATTGATAGCCTCAAAATACCCCCTGTTCACCAAAAGTCGCCGGGCTGTCGTTTCCGCTTTCTTCTCGTGAGCGATCGTCCTGGTTTCCATTTCACGAACGGGCAATGTGACAGGAATCTGGTTAAATCCAACGATTCTTCCAACCTCCTCAATGAGATCTATGGGACGTGTAATGTCTCTGCGAAAACTTGGGGCCCTGACCTCAAAAACCCCTTCACTTTTTTTTGCGGTCCCCATCGAGAGACGCCGAAAGGTCTCCTCGATTTCTTCATCCCTAAGGTTAAGCCCCAAGGTCTCATTGACCTTTTTGCTTCTCAGCTCAATAACCTCGGGTTCCTTTTCCCTGAAATCCTTGTCCACGATTCCGGGCGCAACCTGTCCCCCCGCCAATTCAGCCATCAGAGACGCCGCAAGATCGGCCGCGCGGATAACACCTTCCGGATCAACCCCTCGTTCAAACCGATAGGATGCCTCGGTCGGCAATCCCAGTCTCTTAGCTGTTTGCCGTATAGCCCCTGGCCTGAAATAGGCGCTTTCAATCAGGACATCCCTTGTATTTTCCGTGACCTCCGAGTTCAGTCCCCCCATCACACCCGCGACAGCAACGGGGCCTTCCCCGTCACAGATAAGGAGATCACGTGCAGTCAGGTCCCGTCCCTTTTCGTCCAGCGTAACAAAGTGCTCCCCCTCTGATGCAGACCTGATAACAACTTTGTGCCCGCGAAGGGTATCATAATCGAAGGCATGAAGGGGCTGGCCAAGCTCCAGCAGGACATAATTCGTGACATCCACCACGTTGTTAATGGCGCGGAAACCCAGTTTAACCAGCCGCTCCCGGAGCCACAGGGGAGACGGGCCAATGGACACATTCCGAACCAAACGGGCACAGTATCTGGGGCAGTCTACCCTATTTTCTATTTCGACATCGACCGCTTTATCAATCCCCTCTCCCGCCTCATCCATCTTGATGCTTAGCGGCTTTAAAGGGAGATCGTAAACAGCACTCACCTCTCTCGCGATTCCAAGTACAGAGAGACAGTCTCCCCGGTTAGGGGTGATCTCAAAATCGATGATGGTGTCTTTCAGACCTGTGATTTCAAAAAAGGGTTCCCCCAAGGGCAGCTCATCCGGAAGGAGCATAATGCCCGTGGAATGTTCTTCCAATCCGAGTTCTTCTTCCGAACAAATCATCCCTTCAGACAAAACACCCCGGATCTTCGAGCGTCTAATTTTTAATCCCGCGGGGATTGTGGCACCGACCAGAGAAACCGGAACGACGGCTCCCTCATAGATATTTGTGGCCCCGCAAATAATGGGGAGTGTTTCCGGTCCACCAACGGTCACCTCGCACAGGGAAAGCTTTTCGGCGTCGGGGTGGGGGGTGATCTTCAGAATTTTACCAATAACAATATCATCGTAACCCACGCCAAAAGGTTCAATACTCGCCGCTTCCAGCCCAACCATTGTCATACGGTCGGCAATCCCCTCGGGAGAATCCTCCACATCCACCCACTGTTTTAACCAGTTTAAACTGACTTTCATCTCACCTAAAACTGCGACAGAAATCGTATATCATTTTCAAAGAAGGAACGGAGATCATTGATGCCATATTTCAACATGGCTACCCTTTCAACCCCCAGTCCCCAGGCAAAACCAGAATAGATTTCCGGGTCATAATCCACGAACCCGTAAACCGCGGGATCCACCATCCCACACCCCAGGATTTCGAGCCACCCGGTGTTACCACAAACCCGACACCCCTTTCCCTTACAGATCACGCACTGAATATCCACCTCGGCACTGGGCTCTGTAAAGGGGAAAAAGCTCGGTCTGAACCGCACGGCGATGTCTTTGCCAAACATCAAATGCACAAAACGCGTCAAAACGCCCTTCAGGTCACTCATGGAGATGTTCTTATCAACCAGCAACCCTTCAACCTGATGGAACATGGGGGTATGCGTGACATCCGAGTCACACCGATAGACCGCACCAAGGGTAATGACCCTAACGGGGGGACGCTGCTTTTCCATTGTCCTGACCTGCACGGGCGAGGTATGGGTACGCAGAACCACATTGTCAGAGACATAAAAGGTATCCTGCATGTCTCTCGCAGGGTGGTCCTTAGGGATATTCAGGGCCTCAAAGTTATAGTAGTCAAGCTCCACCTCGGGTCCCTCAGCCACCTCGAACCCCATTCCCACAAAGATTTCCGTAATCTCGCGGGAAATCCGGGTTATGG
>JALTEW010000117.1 GCA_027073795.1 bacterium
CAAAAAGTCTTCCTTGTCATAGGAGGCTGTTCCATCACCATGGGTTTGCTTTATCTGCGTTTTGGAAAGGGAGGAAGGTTTCATGGGAAGTCCCCCAACTTTAAAATCATTAAGACTCTTATTGCTAGCCGCAGCTTCTGGATTATGATTTTCATTTTCGGGCTGGGCATGGGTGGAAGCCTTGGGATCTATACGATGCTACCCTTGTACCTTGTCTCGGAAAAGGGATTCGATGCAACCTGGGTCAACACCCTTATCGGGCTTTCCCGAATTTCAGGGCTCTTCATGACCCTCGTATCCGGGTGGCTCACAGACAGGATTGGTCCCAAAAAAGCCATTGGAATCATCTTTGCGGCCAGTGGAACCGTTACAATCTTCCTGGGATTATTCAGAGGAAACTTCCTTCTTCCCATAATCTTCCTGCAACCTCTTTTCGCAACCTGCTTCTTCCCTGCCGGGTTTGCCGCCCTGTCGAGGATTACCACGCATGACATGCAAAGCATCACCGTATCATTCACAATTCCCTTCAGTTTTCTTATAGGCGGCGGAGCCATCCCCACGCTGATTGGATTTACGGGAGACATGGGCTCGTTTGGCACGGGAATCGCCCTCGTGGGGGTCATCACGCTCGGAAGCCTTGTCGCGCTCCATTTCCTCAAATTTCACGAGAACGTATCCAGCTCTTGAAAAACGGAACAAACGAGATAAACCAAATAAACGAGAATATGGTGCCGGAGGTCGGAATCGAACCGACATGAAGGACTATCCTCCTGACAAACGGGCCTATCTTATGGCCACCCCCGATGACTGCATAAAGAAGGCATCGTCATTGATGACTTCGGCCTTACCGCCTTTACCCCTATGCAGGCCGAGGACTTCTACGAGATCGTGGCCGAAAGGCACCTTACATCCTCGATGATCATTACCAGTAACCGCCCCCCTCAAGACTGGGTGGCTCTGTTCCCTGATCCGGTAATGGCCAACTCCGCCCTCGACCGCCTGGCACACCATGCCCACCACATTATCATAGAAGGAGGTGAATCCTATAGAAAAAAACTGAGACCAACTTATTCCGAGTAAAATGGGGCCCCCCTCTTATGGCAAAAGTGGGGAATTAACGTGGGCACAGGGGTGGGGAATTAACGTGGGCATTGACACAAAAGAAAGGACTAACCTGTCCGAAAGCGCTTTTTTAAAATGAGAATCATTGGAAACAAACAAATCTACGTCATTTAGCAAACCCGAAGCGATGATGATGCTATCAATTGTTCTTAGTTTAGACTATGCTTCACGATTACCTTTTCCGATACGCTCCACAACATCAATCGTAATTTCCGTTCCTCATCAATGTATTCCTTGATTTCATCAGGGTTTTTACCAAAACACTGGGCCGTTAATCCTGTCTAATAATCCATCATAACTCGTCAACCAGAAGTACGGGTACAAGATCGAATTTTCTCCAGGCTTGATCATTCGTAATAATATAATCAGCACCACATGCGACCGCGGTACCTAACTGAATGGCATCCGGTGTCTTAAATCCATAGTGGGTTCTTATCTGCACAGATTGATCCGCTATATTCAAATCAACGGGAAATAAGCTGATATTCTCTGAATGAGTCAGGTAATCCCGATATTTCAAACGCACCGTCTCATTCCCACATTTAGCTGGCTGTGTGGTAATCTCAATATAGGTAATGATAGATGTAATAACCTGCGCTGATACATCGTACACCTCATCAAAAAACCGCTTCACATGAGGGAAATAAGCCGGATGTTGCTCAAAGAAATAGATAAACGGCGCCGTATCCACAAAGACAATATCACCTGAATTTATTTTCAATCCCATTCATCCCTCTCCTGGCGGACATATTTATCTGCCTCCACGTCTACCCAGATCTCCTTGCCAAGGCCGGCAGCTTTTCGAAAATCCATTTTTCCTAAAGAGTTTGAAGGCTGTTTTTCCACTGGGATCATCTTCGCAATCTTTTTCCCCGCCCTCTCAATCACGATTTCTTCTCCGCGCAAATGGATTCTATTCAACAATTCTCCAAATTTTTTCCGGGCCTCCATGGCTGAAACAATCCGATCCATTTGCCATTACCTCCATAATTAGTATAATTGTATTAATTGTATTAATTGTAGCATCTTTAGACATGATTAACAAGATTTACATGATTTTTTTCTCAATCCCGTTGATCTTGTTTATCCTGTTCATTCTGTCAAATTATTCTTACAACCCCAAAAGGATGCGCAAGCGATATCCGATCTTTTCCATTTTCCCGGGAGAAACCATACCCAATCTTTTCAATAGCCTCTCCTTCGAAATCGAACGAACGTCTTCACATTTAATATAGCTAACATAGTCTAAACCACTCTCAGCCAGGTGAACTTCTACATGGAAAGGAATGCCTTTTGCCTTTGTTGTGATAGGAATCACCACCACAAGCCCCGCGGGGCCATGGTTAAACTCATCGACAGATATCACAAGCCCAGGTCTTTTCCCCGCCTGTTCATGCCCCCGGACGGGGGAAAGGTCCACTAACCAAATCTCTCCGCGTAAGGGCCCTGGCATAGATTAGGCCTTCAACCCATCGGAAAGTGTGTGTTCCCATACCTCACGCTCTTTTTTCTCATCTTCCCAAGCTTTGGAATTCGCTTGCAAAGCTGCGAAAGCTTCATTCGAACGTTCCAGAAAGAGACGTCGGTGATAAGACTCGACAGCTTCGTCGAGTATCTCCTGCATCTTTTTGCCGGTCTGAGCAGAAAGCTCCCGCAAAACCCCCTTTGATCTCAAGCTGATGCGCACAGTAGTACTTCGCATCTCCGTCACCTCCAAATTCAAGATACAGTTTTTGAAACATATTTGTCAACAGTTTTGTAGCAATAAAGAGAAACTATTTTTCGCTTTATTTTCTGATTTATCTCGTTAATCCAGTTGATCCGTGCCTATTCCGATTAATTCGGCCAGTGATTCTTAAATTCTGATTGAGGGCCTTAAGGTCTTTTGCCTCGGGGATCGGGACCATGAAATTGCGCCTGGCATACCCGACAAGCCCTTCAACACCTCCCTTTTCATGCCCCTGGCCAGGATTGCAAAACCGGGACTC
>JALTEW010000118.1 GCA_027073795.1 bacterium
CAGGGGCTGGGAACGCCACATGTGGACGCGTCGTATCGGCTTGACCTTTCGCCCCAACTTGCCGTCCTGAAGGCCCTGAAAGGCGCAAGTGTGCCCTGCGATTCCCTCGATAACCTGGTGAGTTCGGGCGTGGTTCTGGTTGTCGGTGGGGACGTGGACCTCAACGCACAGGTCGTGGCTGATCGCATTCGTGTTGCCCAGAGACTCCACGATACCAAGGTTGTCGTAGTGAATTCCTTCAAAACGCGGCTGGATGAGATTGCAGACGCAGCGCTCACTTGTAATGTAGGGACGGAAATCCCTGTCTTTTACGGATTGATAAAAGAGGCGCTCTCTGAAAATCCAGAGTTTCAAAAAGCCGAAGGCTGGCAGAATTTATCAAAGCAGATTGAAGATTATGCTTCAGATGCAGTATGTGAAGCCGCACGGATTGATAGTGCTCTATTTAAAATTGCGGTAGACCTTTTAAAGGAAAAGGATAGGGTTTCCTTTGTAGTTGGTTCAGGACTGGGCCGCGCTGCCCAGGGTTCCCAGACCGTGATGGCCCTTGCAAATCTTGCGCGGGCATGCGAGGCGGTGGGCAAGACGGTACAGTGGATTCCCCTTACGGCATATGCAAATGCCTGGGGATCAATTATGGTGGATGCAGCTGTAAAGGGTGCGGAAAATGGGTTGACCTATGGGGAGATGATTCAGGCCATACATGACGAAAAAATCAAGGCTCTGATTGTGGTGGAAGAGGATCCGGTGTCGTTTCTCCCGGACAGCGCCTACGTCGTGGAAGCCCTTAAGAAACTTGATTTTCTGATGGTTGTCGATCTTTTTGAATCCAAAACTGCAAAGCTGGCACACCTTCTGTTACCTTCCTCCAGTTTTATGGAGAAGTCCGGGGCATTTATCAACATGGAAGGGAAGCAGAGGGATGTTACAAAATTGATTGAGCCGGTGGAGGGGGCTCGCCCTGCCGGGCAGATATTTATGGATATCTCAAAGAAGATGAAACTTGACCTCGAAAGCAACAAGGGTAATACCTCTGACCTTGTCAGCGCCTGGAGAGAGGAGTCAGAAGAGGCTTTCAGCGGGTTTTTTGACGTAAATTATCAACCTCCGCGCGTGGAGGGAAACAGCCACTTGTTCCTAATTCCCGCAGATTTTTTGTACAACCATCACTATGGAACGACAGAGGTGTTTGCCTCCGCCATTGAAAAGCTTGGCAAAGAGCCGGAATATCTTATGAATCCGAAAGATGCTGCGCGGATGGGTATTGAGGAGGGGACTTCTGTGACTATCTCTACGTCCGGGGATGAGTTATCCATCACGCCTGTCCTGACGGACGAAGTCAAAGAGGGGCATCTGGTGCTTAAGGGGCATTATCACGATACGGGTATACAAAGGCTTTTCTCCTTTGAGTTGGATGAAATATCCAAAACGCCTTTGACGGGTGTCGTTCGCGTAAAATTGCAGAAGCCTTAAAAGAGGAAGGGTGCAATGGCGTTATTGATTGAGTCGATCGTAAAGGTAATTGTTGTGTTTGGGGTTTTCATGGGGTGTGTTGCCTATATGACCCTGCTTGAACGAAAGGTCTTGGGGCGTATTCAGGTGCGTTACGGTCCCAACAGGGTAGGGCCCTTTGGCCTGTGGCAGCCAATTGCGGATGGTATCAAGGCCTTTTTCAAGGAGGACCTGATTCCCGCCAATGCAGATAAGCCTCTTTTTGTAATCGCGCCCATGATTACTGTGGCTTCAGCTCTCTGCCTCATAGGGGTGATTCCCTTTGGCGATAAAATCACTTTGTTCGGTCGTACCATCTACCTCAGAATCAGTGATTTGGATGTAGGGATTCTCTATCTCTTTGCTTTTGCCTCTATCGGTGAATACGGAGTTGTTCTCGGCGGATGGGCTTCGGGAAATAAGTATGGTGTGATTGGGGCGTTGCGTGCAGCGGCACAGATGATCAGCTATGAACTGGCACTAAGCCTTTCTGTTATTGGGGTCATCATGATTAGCGGTTCGTTGAGCCTTTCGGTGATCGTCGAGAAACAGGCCCACCTCTGGAATGTGGTTTATCAGCCCTTTGCCTTTATCTTCTATATGGTTTGTGCCCTGGCGGAGATCAACCGTACCCCCTTTGATATGCCAGAAGCGGAGGCGGAACTTGCCTGTGGGTACAACATCGAATACAGCAGTATGAAATTTGCCCTCTTTTTCATGGGTGAGTACGCCCATCTCGTCGTGGTCTGCGCAGTGGCTACAACCCTGTTTCTGGGGGGTTGGCAGGGCCCCTTTCTGCCAGGTGTCTTGTGGTTTCTCATCAAGACCTTCGTGCTTGTGTTCTTTTGCATCTGGGAGCGTGGAACCTTTCCAAGGCTCCGGTATGATCAAATCATGCACTTCGGGTGGAAGATTCTGCTGCCATTGACCCTTGCAAACGTCGTGGTAACTGCTATTGTGATGGCACTATAGGAGGAAGATTTAAATGGTTATTCCACTTATCAAGGGATTGAAATATACGCTGGGGAGATTCTTCTCCAAGCCAATTACGATTCAATATCCAGAAGAGCGCCGTGAGGTAGCACCACGGTGGAGAGGAACCCATTACTTCAATGTGGATGAAAATGGGATGTTCAAATGTGTGGCCTGTGGGTTGTGCGCCGCGGTCTGCCCCTCAAAATGCATTACCATCCAGGCTGGGGAAGATGAAGAAGGTGTCCGATACCCTATCAGCTACGAAATCAACGCCATACGCTGTATCTATTGCGGGTTTTGTGTGGAAGCCTGTCCGGTCGATGCCATTCGAATGAGTACCAAATACGATTTTACGGATTACCACCGAGAGGATTTTATTTTAACGATTGATCGCCTGGTTGCGCAGGATTACATGGAAAAATAGGAGTAAATAGGATGGCCGTTCTTATCGCAAAATGGGTTGTGTTTGTATTGGTGAGCCTTTTAGCCATCATCTCGTCCGTACTGGTGATAGCATGCAAAAATACCTTGCATAGCGCGTTGTTCATGATACTGGCATTTGTTTCCTCAGCCATCTTGTACCTCCTGTTGGGGTGTCAGTTCCTGGCCATGTTACAGGTTATTGTCTATGCCGGCGCGGTCATGATGCTTATCATCTTCGTCATCATGATGTTAGACCTGAAGAAAGAAGAGCAACTCAAACGAAAAGTTACCAAAACAAAGATTGCCGGCGTTGTTATCAGCCTCTTGTTTGTGTTGATGCTTGTGTTGGTGATGGCATTGAACAGTATAAAAGGGAAGGTTGGGAATCTAACTTCTATCGGAGACGCCAAGACCATCGGTTCCCTTTTATTCACCCGGTTTTTGCTTCCCTTTGAAGTGGCGTCCGTCTTGTTACTGGCCGCTATGGTGGGAGCTGTTATGCTGAGTAAAAAGAAATCTTTTAGAGGAGAAAATCAATGATACCCGTTCAGGCCTATTTTGTCGTAAGCGCAATCCTGTTTGTCATTGGTGTCATAGGTGCCCTTACGCGGCGTAACGCAATTGTGGTGTTCATGTCCATTGAGATGATGCTTAATGCCGTCAATCTTACGTTGATCGCTACCTCTAGCTATCTTCACTCCATTGACGGCGTCATGTTTGTTTTCTTTGTGATGACGGTGGCAGCAGCAGAGGCGGCAGTGGGGCTGGCCATTTTTCTGATGATGTACAGGAAAAAGGATACCATCAAGTTAGACGAATTCAATTTGTTAAAAGGTTAGTAGAGGAGATCTTTAAATGACGTCCCATATCTGGCTTATTCCTTTCTTCCCAATGGTAGGATTCTTGATTAATGGGCTTTTGGGGGTCCGGTTCAAGCGGTCGTGGATATATCTCATTGCCGTATCGGCTATCGGTTTGGCGTTTTTTGCCAGCGTTTTCCTCTTTTTTGACATGTTGAAAGTTGAGCCCAGTGCCCGTCACTTTGAAAATATCATTTTTGACTGGATTGTCGCAGGCAAGCTAAGAACACAGGTCGCCTTTTTTGTCGATCCACTCTCAATCGTTATGGCACTCGTTGTAACAGGTGTCAGCTTTATGATTCATATCTATTCCGGTGGATACATGCATGGCGATCCCGGGTTCCGGCGTTTTTTTGTTTACCTGAACCTCTTTGTTTTTTCCATGCTGATTCTGATCCTTGCCAATAACTTCCTGCTCATGTTTGTTGGATGGGAAGGCGTGGGTCTCTGTTCGTATCTGTTGATTGGCTTCTGGTTTGAGAAGGATTCTGCATCCAATGCTGGTAAAAAGGCCTTCGTGGTCAACCGTATTGGCGATTTCGGTTTTCTCATCGGGTTGTATCTCATTGTTGCAACCTTGAGCCAGCATGGTATTTGGTCTCTTGATTTTGATGTTGTATTCAAGAACGCGCACTTGTTTAACACAACGACTGTCACCGCTATTACCCTCCTGCTTTTTGTGGGTGCGACGGGCAAGTCCGCTCAGATTCCTCTGTATGTCTGGCTGCCGGATGCCATGGAAGGTCCCACACCTGTGAGTTCCCTCATCCATGCCGCCACCATGGTTACGGCAGGTGTTTACATGATTGCGCGCTGTAATGTGCTTTACAGCATGGCACCTGTTAGTCTTGAGGTTGTTGCCTTGATTGGTGCCCTAACAGCTTTCTATTCCGCAACCATCGCATTGGTTAATAATGACTTCAAACGCATATTGGCTTATTCAACAATTAGTCAACTTGGGTATATGTTTATGGGGGTGGGCGTTGGGGCCTTTAGCGCTGGTATCTTTCATCTTATGACTCACGCCTTCTTCAAGGGCCTGCTCTTCCTGGCAGCTGGTTGCGTCATGCATGCCATGTCAGGGGAACTGAATATCTGGAAGATGGGTGGCTTGAAAAAGTTTATGCCTGTGACCTTCTGGACGTTCATGATGGCAACCCTTGCTATTTCAGGGATTCCAGGGTTTTCTGGATTTTTCAGCAAGGATGAGATCCTCTGGCAGTCCTTTCACCGGGGGCATATCTTTGTGTGGCTGCTTGGCACTCTCGCGGCTGGACTTACCGCGTTTTATATGTTTCGACTAACCTTTGTAGCTTTTTTCGGAAAGCCACGTATGAGTGAAGAGCAGAAGCACCACCTCCATGAAGCCCCAAGGTCCATGACCTATCCCATGATTGTTTTGGCGATTGCATCGGTTGTTGGTGGGTATGTGGGGGTTCCTCACGTCCTTGGGGGATCTAATCGTTTTGAAAAATTCTTTGAGCCTGTCATTGGTAGCGGAGCGCATGAGGCTTTTGCAGAAGGGGCGCATGTGGTGGCACATGCTTCGGCATCCCTTGAATTCTTGATGATGGGGATTTCTGTTGCTTTGGCCCTAATTGGAATTGCGGTGGCGTATCTTTTCTACATTAAGAGTCCTGAACTTCCTGTCCGTTTGGCAAATGGCATGAAAGGGCTTTACACCCTGCTTTACAACAAATACTTTGTGGATGAATTCTACAACGGCGTATTCGTACAGGGAACGAAGGATTTTGCTACCTTTCTCTGGCAGAAGGTTGATGTTGGGATCATTGATGCTATTGTGAACGGCGTGGCTTCCATTGTGGAATGGTCTGGAGGGGTTATCCGGAGGCTCCAGACAGGATACGTTCAGACCTATGCCTTTTCCATCCTTGTCGGGGGCGTGGTTGTGTTCATGTACTTTTTCTGGGAATCACTGTTTTAGAAGGAGAACGAAGGAGAAACTAAATGGCTGAATTGGCACATATTCCTATCTTGAGCATCATTATCTTTTTCCCGATGGTGGGGGTTTTATTCCTACTCCTTATTGACAGGGAAAATGAATCCGTCATCAAGGGGACGGCGCTGGTTTTTTCCGTTATAGAATTTATCCTTTCGCTTCCCCTGATGGCTTACTTTAACAGCCATACTGCCAATTTTCAGTTTGTTGAAAAGGTTCCATGGGTTAAGTCCCTTGGCATACAGTATTTTCTGGGGGTTGATGGTATTAGCCTGTTTCTTGTCATGTTGACAACGTTTTTGTCAGTTTTGTGTATCCTAAGCTCTTGGGGGGCAATTAAGAAGAATATTAAGGAATACATGATATCAATGCTCTTCCTGGAAACGGGTATGTTAGGGGCCCTTATTGCACTCGACTTGGTTCTTTTCTACATCTTCTGGGAAATGATGTTGATTCCCATGTACCTCTTGATCGGTGTGTGGGGGGGGCCCAGGCGCATCTATGCCGCTGTCAAATTCTTCCTTTACACGATGGTGGGAAGTGTCTTGATGATGGTGGCGATCCTGGCGCTCTATTTCCTCTATCACAAGGCTACGGGGGTTTATACCTTTGATGTCACGAAACTCTATCAATTAAATCTCCCCATGGGTCCGCAGATGTGGATGTTTGCGGCCTTTGCATTAGCCTTTGCTATTAAAGTTCCCATGTTTCCCTTCCATACATGGCTGCCGGACGCCCATACCGAGGCACCGACGGCGGGCAGCGTTATTCTGGCTGGTGTCTTACTGAAGATGGGGACATATGGGTTTATCCGTTTTTGCGCCCCGCTCTTTCCCTCCGCAGCACATAAGTTTATACCCTTGATCATGACCCTGGCCGTTATCGGAATTATTTACGGGGCGCTTGTGGCCATGATGCAGAAGGATGTGAAAAAACTTGTGGCCTATTCGAGTGTCAGTCACCTTGGATTCGTGATGCTGGGAATGTTTGCCTTCAATATTCAGAGCGTTGAGGGAAGCATTTACCAGATGTTGAATCACGGCATCAGTACAGGGGCGCTCTTTTTGATTGTCGGTATGATTTACGAGCGTCGCCATACACGGCTCATCAAGGATTTTGGGGGGCTGTCTAAACAGCTGCCCATCTATGCGACCTTTTTCATGATTGCAACCTTGTCATCCATAGGATTGCCGGGTACCAACGGGTTTGTGGGTGAGTTTCTGATTCTGGTTGGTACCTTCAAGTCAAGCAGGATTTTTGCCATATTAGGGGCTACAGGTGTTGTCCTTGGCGCTGCTTATATGCTCTGGATGTTTCAGCGCGTCATGTTCGGAAAGCTGGACAAGGAAGAAAATAAGGTCCTTAAGGACCTGAATTTTCGCGAGATAGCCACATTGGTACCGATCGTCATTATGATCTTCTGGATGGGTGTCTATCCCAAGTATTTCATCGGGAAGATGGAAATGAGTGTAACTCATTTTCTGACCCAGATGAACAGAAAGATAGAGGCACAACAGTTAATGGACAATGGGGGCAGGGCGCTTGCCGACAACGTGTGGCAGAACGGGCGAGTTAAAGTTTTAAGGGTAAACTAAATTGTACGTTACGTGGAGGATAATGTAAAATGGGTCTAATTCAGGGAATGACGATTCTTCCTCTTATTATTCTTGCGGCATTTGCCATGGGAATTCTGCTTATCGATGTTTTTGCAAGAGACTCAAAGGGAACCAGCACAATCGGGTACATCGCACTTGCCTCCATGGTTTTTGTGTTTCTTTCCTTGTTCCTTTTCGTCGGGAAGGGGAAAATGGCCTTTGGGTCGATGATAAGTGTGGATGTCTATTCCATCTTTTTCTATCTTGTATTTGTCGTTATCGGAACCTTAACTATCCTGTCCTCCATTTCTTATGTGAAAACCATAGGGATACACAGCGGTGAATATTACGCGCTGATCCTTTTTGCCATGATTGGCATGATGCTGATGGCGTCCTCCACGAACCTTGTCATGCTTTTTGTCTCTCTCGAAATGATGTCCATTCCTATCTATATCATGGCGGGTTTTCTCAGAAACGAGGAACGTTCCATTGAGGCATCTCTGAAATATTTCCTCCTTGGGGCCTTCGCCAGCGGGTTCTTCCTCTACGGACTTTCCCTTGTTTATGCCTCCACGGGAAGTACCTCCTACCATGCCATCGCGGATTTTCTGGCCAAAACAGAGCGGCTGGAGTTAAGCACGCTCATGTGGATTGGTTTGGGGTTCGTTTTTGTGGGGTTATGTTTTAAGGTAGCTGCCTTTCCGTTCCATGCTTGGACACCGGACGTCTATGAAGGCGCTCCCACATCCGTAACTGCTTACATGGCCACTGGCGTGAAGGCCGCGGCCTTTGCCGCGCTGGTTCGTATCTCTTTTTCCGCCTTTTCAGGGTTCCAGCACGACTGGACGGCTATCATGTGGTTGATTGCCGTATTGACCATGACCGTGGGAAATTTCACTGCCCTTGTTCAGAAGAGCGTTAAACGAATGCTTGCCTATTCCAGCATTGCCCACGCGGGATATCTTCTGGTTGCTTTTGTTGCGGGGAATGCTATAGGGCGTTCTGCAATTCTTTTTTACCTGCTTGCCTATGCCTTTATGAACATCGGAGCCTTCAGTGTATTGATGGTTATGGCGAAGAAAAACGATTATCATGAGGAGCTGGACAGCTTTGCGGGGATTGGGTTTAAATATCCACTCACGGCGGTAGCTATGAGTGTCTTCATGTTTTCCATGGCTGGTATTCCACCGACCGCTGGGTTCATTGGAAAATTTTATATCTTCAGTGCCGCTATCAGATCACACTATTACTGGCTTGCCGTGATCGGTGTCCTGAATAGTGCCGTGTCGGTTTATTACTACCTGAGAGTTGTGGTTTATATGTATTTCAAGGAACCTGAGGGAGAAATACCGGTCTATAAGTTTACCGTTCCCGCTGTATTTTCCATTGTTCTCGCGGTTTGGGGGGTTTTGCAGATGGGAATCCTGCCAGGGAATATCCTCAACATTGCCCGCCATTCTATCATGGCGTTGATGTAAGAAAAGAAGGGCTAAAGAGCCAGAAGAGGGATATTGGGTTCAACTTCAGGGCGATAGGGCAATATCTACTGCCCTGAGGGCATGAAGCATGGTTGTATCAAATAAAGGCACGTCGGTATGTTTCTGTTTAACAAGCAAAGCAATCTCTGTACACCCAAGAATAACACCCTGTGCCCCCTTATTATGAAGGTTCTGGATTATTTCCAGAAAGTTGTCGCGGGAATTTTCCTTTATTTCACCTAAGCAGAGTTCCTCATAGATAACCCTGTGCACCAAGTCGCGTTCCGCTTCATCTGGGATTAAAACCTTGAGGCTGTATTCGGATTCAAGCTTCCCCCGGTAGAAGTCCTGTTCCATCGTGAATTTTGTACCGAGTAAGCCAACGGTTTTTAATCCCCTATCAGAAATCGCCTCCGCCGTCGCGTCGGCGATATGGAGAATGGGAATAGAAATCCCCTTTTCAATTTCCGGCGCAACCTTGTGCATGGTGTTGGTACAGATAACAAGAAAATCCGCACCACATCTTTCTACCCTACGCGCCGCATCTGTCAGAACAACTGCGGTTCTGTCCCACGCCCCGGCATGTTGTAAGCGCTCGATTTCATCAAAGTCCACACTGTAAAGGCAAATCTTCGCCGAATGCTGTTCTCCCAAGCGCTCCCTTACCCGTTCATTGATAAACTGGTAATAACTGACGGTAGATTCCCAGCTCATACCTCCCAGTAGCCCAATTGTTTTCATTGATTCACTCCGTTCGCTGATGGCTTGAATTGGAACCAGCGATGATTACTTTTCCTTCAGCAAGTCCCTTATTTCGGTCAACAGAACCTCTTCCTTGGGGGGTTCTGGGGAAGCGGCCGGTGTCTCTTCCTCTTTTCGTTTCATGGAATTCATGGCCTTGATCATCAAGAAAACCGCAAAGACAATTTGCTGAAATCAATCCTACCCAGGAGTACGCCAATCGGCGGCATCAAAACATCCTTCACGAAGGAAGACACAATCTTTCCAAAGGCCGCGCCGATAACAATGCCGACTGCCATGTCAACGACATTTCCCCTCATTGCGAATTCCTTAAATTCCTTCCCTATTCCCATCAAAAACCCCCTTAAATTTTTCCCCACGTACCACTAAAACATTGATGTGTCAATGAAACAATCAGAGGAATTTCCCTATTTCTTGGAAGCAAGTGTCCAATTGTTGTTGACAGGTTCCGTTCCTTACTGTAAATGGCAACCGAAAAATGACCCTTTGTGGCAACTTAAAATTGACCCACCCATTTGTTAAAAACATCTCCCTTGCCTTTTCCCCTTTCGTGGGGTTTCATGATGGATGTGAAAACAGAGGG
>JALTEW010000119.1 GCA_027073795.1 bacterium
GGCCAAACCCCAGCAGGTCCGCGTCTTTTGTGACCCGATAGCTCTGGCCTTTCCACACGAGGAATAGGCTCGCGCCTTTCAGAATGAAGTTGTCAGCGTAAGGCGATATGCTTAGGCGGTATAAAAGGCGTTCAATCCCATAACGAACAAGTAGAAGATTAAAATCTTCGCCCCGGATTTTTGCGAGGTTCAAAAGCCGCTGAAAAACAGAATGTCCAGTATTCCGTTTCTTGGGTGGGTTCAAGTGATCGTCTCCAAGTAGGGACGCATAACATTCGCCACACGGCATACCTTCGCGGCTTCCCAGAGTTGATCCATCGTTGCCTTTCTGCTTTTCCAGGTTTCTCGGAGCGCCTCAAGTGCAACATCCAGGCCGATCTTGTTGCGAAACTTGAAACAATCCGCCACGGTCTTGGCAGGGCTATAAACCTTGATCAACACATGATTCACCTCGTGTCTCTCAATCCCGAAACTGAAAGCGCTGCCCGTGAAACGCACCACTTCAATGGGGGGGTAATCAAAGTCCGGTTTCCATTTCTTATTTTCTATGGCTATCCAGACCCGGTGAGGCGCCTGCGTGGTCAGGTTGTGAAACTGAAGCGCTGAAAGCAGGCAGATCACCGCGTTCGGCGCCCGTTTGGAGACCTGGGCAAGCGTGATGGATTCGCTTGACAGCGTATCTGGTAGCGCGTAGAGACCGCGACCTACCCGTGTCAGCTTGCCACTCAGACACAACCGTCGCAAATACTCTCGGGAGATTCCAACCGCTTCTACATCTCGTGGACGTATGATCCCCATTCGTTTGGCAAGCCTTATGATTTCCTTTTTCCGATTCATGAGGCGCTCCTGTGTCGTATCCTCGGTAATTATAAACAAATACCGAGGAAATGCAACAGCTTCTTTTAATCAAACAAATTCGCTGGGAACAAGTGAGGGAATGGGGAAATGAATATGATTTTCTCTCTGAAATTAATAAGGGTAGAGAAGGAGACAAGCCTTCATTTGACTCTTTGGCGCTTCACCTAACTTCATCTCCAATTCTTAGCGAAAGGAATTCTATTAATCCTGTTCATACTGTCAAAAAATATTGAAGCATCAAAGAAGTTTTTTGGCACGTGATTCAAAACAAGGAAAAGGAAATGGAACGGGTTTGCAGTCATCATGCCTGGCAAAATAACAGGGAGAATTTGCCGACACAATCGATATAATGCAACCACAACATTAAAAAGTGTAGTGTTCAAGTCATTAATTAGTAACTTTCCATTTGTTAAATTGGTGAAAATAGGGGGAAAATAGGGTCTAACTTTACAATTGGGTTTATTGACGAAAAGGACTGGGGACCCCAGTGAAATACGCCCCTGTTAAATGGGTGCTAACGCAATTTAACGGGGTAAACTGAGTGCTGGGGACTGAGCAAATCGCGTCTATCTGGTTGATCTTGATTATCTGAAGAAAAGCAAAAAGAATTGGGCATGGTGAGTTTATCTTCGCGGGCTTTGAGGTTTTGCGTAAAAATGGTTTTTGTCTTTTTTTCGGCCTTCGACCCTCCGCCTTTAACCTAACTAAATCCGCGTCCATCCATGAAAATTCGTGTCCTATTCATCTTTTACATCATCATTTCCCCAAGGTTCATATCCGGGCGGGCGGCAACCACGATGATAACGCAGGGATTCGTTCCCGTATTCACCAATCCGTGAAGAGAACCGGTGGGAATCCAAATGGCGCTTCCTGATTCCACCTCACGCCGTTCATCATCCACCCGCATCTCGCCCTTCCCCTCAAGGATGAAATAGATCTCCTCCATGACATCCCGATGCGGTTCTATTTCATTTCCAGGCGGCAGAATTGCAATAGCGAAGAACCCAAGTTCCTTGAGGACCCTGCTGTCCAGAACCATCTCTGCCAAGGCACCCCCGTGTGCGATATACCGGGACGCCGTGACCTCTTCATCATTGATGTGCCTTACAATCATCTTACCTTCTTAGCTCTTTCTAAATAACCAGAATAGCCAAACCGCGAGCTACCCCATTTAAACCTGATCCTGTTATTCCCTTCATCAGTCAGTCTATTACATTTACCCATTACACAAAAGCACCTATCAACCCCTTGACAAAGGAAAAGATTTTATCCATCATCATACAACTTATCATGAAGAAGGAGACATTGACAAGGTGGAAAGGGACACCATTCAGGAGACCTACAGAATCGACCGAAAGGACATCAGTTATCTCAAATTTCTCCTTGAATCCTACGAAGGGATTGCTGTTTCCCGAACGATTGACGACCGCATCGCCCTTGTGGAATTGATGATAGCCCCGGGATTTTACTCCACTTTTCAGGAACTTATAAAGGATGCCTCGGACGAAATGGGTATGACACCTGTTTTGACCAGTCATTTCACAGGAGAAAGCCATGACGCTTAAAAGGGTCACCAGCCTACCACTTAAAAAAATCCTTTCCCGTTCTCTCCGGAATGGCGGCCAATTTGCGGATCTTTTCTACGAATCCCGGACGGAAACAAGCCTGATTCTGGAAAACAACCAGCTTGAGAAGGTCATTACAGGAATCGACACGGGACTGGGTATCCGGGTCATTGACAATCTCCATGCCTTCTATGCCTATACCAACACTATCACGGAGCCTTCACTCATAACTTTGGCGTCACGTCTCTCCGAGATGGTAAGACAAAACCAGCAGATAATCTCATCCCTCCCTGGCCCGTCCCCCCTCAAAACATATCATCACCCCATCAAGGAGGTACCCGATTCTGTCACACTCGACGCGAAAACGGCTTTCCTTGAGGAAGCCAATGAAACCGCGCGGTCCCTGGACGGGCGCATCCGCCAGGTCAAAGTGGTCTACCGGGATGAAGAAAGGAAAATCTTCACCCTCAATTCCCTTGGTGAACAGGGAGCGGAGCATCAGGTCCAAACCGTCTTTCTCGTTCACGTCGTCGCGAGTGATGGCGAAAAGCTGGAAACGGGATACGAACTCATGGGAGGAATGATGGGTATGGAACTCCTCGAGAATGACGCCCATCTCAAAACGGCAAAGATTGCTGGCCGTCGAGCGCTGAGGATGCTTGAAGCGCCTCACGCCCCCCAAGGCCCCATGGCCGTGGTACTGTCAAGTGAGGCTGGCGGCACCATGATCCACGAGGCTATCGGGCACGGCCTCGAGGCCGACCTGGCGCAACAAGGGCTCTCAAAATACAGCAACAGGCTTGGGGAAAGGGTTGCGAATCCCCTGATTACGGTGATTGACAACCCAACCCTTAAGAATCACCGGGGGTCTTATCATATCGACGATGAAGGAACTCCCTCACAAAAAACCATTCTTGTTGAAAAGGGAGTTTTAATATCCTACATGTATGACAGGCTCAGTGCCATGAAGGATTCGGCCCGCTCCACGGGGAACGGACGCCGTCAGTCCTACCGTCACCGCCCTATCCCCAGGATGTCCAACACCTACATTCAGCCCGGCGAAACGGATCCACGAGAGATCATCTCCTCTCTGAAGGAAGGATTACTCGTTAAAAAGATGGGGGGCGGGCAGGTGGATACCGTTAATGGAGACTTCGTCTTCGAGGTAAGCGAAGCCTATAGAATCGAGGGCGGAAAGATACGTCATCCCGTTCGGGGCGCCACGCTTATTGGAAATGGGCCAAAGATACTTGCAGAAATCGATTTGGTGGGCAGTGACCTGGGATTCGGCGTTGGAACATGTGGGAAAGACGGTCAGGGCGTGCCCGTATCAGACGCCCAGCCAACCCTTCGCATCCCTTCCATCATTGTGGGGGGGCGCTCGTAGGACGAATCAGGACGCTTACGATTCGCTTTCGACTTGCCGTATAAATAACAGCCTCCCAACCCTCTTCAAGGGTAATACGCTCACCGGGACCGGGGATGCGTCCCGTTACCTTAAGGATGTAAGCTGCCAGGTTTCCTTCTTCTTCTGGAAGATCCAGCCCTGTTACTTCATTGACATCCTCGATATCTGCGCTTCCTCTGGCAAGAAACGAACCATCGGAAAGGGCGATAATCTCTTTTGTCTCCCGTTCGTCTTCATCCCTGATTTCTCCTACGATTTCTTCCAGGAGGTCTTTCAGGGTTACAATCCCCTCAGTCCCACCAAACTCATCGATGACAATGGCCATCTTGAAGCCTTTACTCAAAAAGAGATGCAGGGCCTGATCCACCTTGGCAAAGAGGGGAATATAAAAGGGGCGACGGATAAGCCGTTTCAGATCGATCGGCTTTTTTGAGAGAAATGCCTGAATCAGGTCTTTTACATAGAGGATACCGATGACGTTATCCTTCTTTTCCTCAAAAACAGGGACTCGGCTCAATCGTGTCTTCTCAACAAGCGAGAATATCTCGTCAGTCGTGGCGTTAGAAGGAAGAAATACCGCTTCCGTCCGCGGAATCATAACCTGTTCAACACTCACCTTCCCTATCTTAAAGATATTCAACAGCATCCGCTCCTCCTCCGGAAGAAGCACGCCGTCCTGCTTGCCAATACTGATCATTCCCTCAAGCTCCTCCTGGGTCATCATTCTTGCCGGCAAATTAGGGGGAACCCCAAAGAGCCACAGGATTCCCTTACCTGCTCTGGTGATCAAAAATGTAGCGGGGGACAAAACTTGCTGAATCCAGTGAACAGCACCTCCCACCCTAATGGCCGCCGTCTCGGGGTAGTTGGCGGCATAGGTTTTCGGGGCGATTTCCCCGAAGAGAAGGATGACCACCGTCATAATAAGCGTTGCAGCAATCGTTCCCCTGGCATTTCCCAAAAGTTGAATAAAAAGAAGCGTCGCGAGGGAAGACGCGGCAATATTAACAAAATTGTTCCCAATCAGGATGCTTCCAATCAGTTCATCCGGGGTTTTTCGTAACTTCAGGACAAGTAAGGCCTTCTTGTCACCTTTTCGCTCCAGATGGTGTAGCCGATAGGGGTTGGAAGTAAAAATAGCTGTTTCAGCGCCTGAAAAAAAAGCGGAACAAATCACGAGGGCTATGAGACAAATCCCATAAAGCATAAGAATCATTTCCCACTCCTTAAGGTTTGAGGGCTTGGTAAAAAGAGCTCTACATTGCCATCCGGTTTCGACTTTTTGCGAATGCATCATTTTTGTCAGTGTATAGACTTAAAGAAAAAAATGGGGTATGTAATTCCAAAATTGTCTGCAACAAAAATAGCGCGGAAGGAAGATACTTGATCATATCAAGATGTTTTTTCAAGATTTTTCTCCTTACTTTCATCATAGTGAAAGTGCTTTTGATTTTCAAGAAGTGGGAAAACGTTTTATCCTTATCCCTCTCCATCAATCATCCTCACCTTTCCGCAAGGCAATAACATGAAATTTCTGCTTTCATCGGGAACCTTGTACAAAAAATCCCCCTGGGTTGTAGCTGAAATCGCCCATCGTGTGGGTTTCGATGGCATTGAACTCGTCCTGGGATACGGATTCCAGGGTGTCAATGGGGAAAGGGAAATCAAAGCAACCCTGAAGCGGGGAACCATTGGTAGCATCCATGCCCCCTTCTATCGGCTCAAGGGATGGGGAACACCTTTCGAAGCCCTTCAGAAAACCATTACCCTGGCTGAAAAATTCAAAATTCCACTTGTTACCTTCCACCCCCCGCGCTGGCTCGACCTCGAATTCGGTTTTTTCCATCACCTGAAACAGGTCAAGGATTTCCAGGAAAGATTCGGGAATCGCTTTCTTTCCATCGCCGTCGAGAACATGCCCGTCAGCCATGGCTTACTTAAGATCGGGACCTATTTCCTGTCCAGCCCTGACGCCCTCATAAAATTTGCGACGGTACACAACCTCTATCTGACCCTCGACCTGTCTCACTTAGGGACAAGGGAAACGGACTTTCTGGGTGATTTCCAAAAAATCATGGCCACCAACCGCGTAAAAAACATCCATTTCAGCGATTACAAAGATGGCCACGAGCATCTCTTCCCGGGAAGGGGGCACCTTCCCTTAAAAAAGGTTCTTGAAACCTTGAAACGAACCCATTACAATGAAACAATAAGTTTGGAAACCTTTCCAAGAGAGATAGAGGGGGATTTCAGAGAAATGACAGACCGCCTGACAAAGGCACTTGGATTCATCAAGTCAGGAATCGAACATCAGCCCCGATACAGCCCAAAGGAGGCCGTTTATGGAATATGAATCTGTTATAGGACTGGAAGTCCACGCCCAGCTCAACACCGCGACAAAAATCTTCTGCAGTTGTTCCACTGAATTTGGCGCTCCCCCCAACACCCACATTTGTCCCATCTGTACCGGACAGCCCGGCGTCCTGCCGGTTCTCAACAGAAAGGTTGTAGAATACGCCATCAAAATGGGATTGGCCACCCATTGCACCATCGCCCGCGTGAGCCAATTTGCCCGGAAAAACTATTTTTACCCCGATCTCCCAAAAGGCTACCAGATCTCCCAGTACGAACTCCCCCTGGCTGAACACGGATATGTGGAGATTTTAGTGAATGGCGAAAAAAAGCGTATCGGCCTGACGCGAATCCACATGGAAGAGGACGCCGGAAAGCTTGTCCATCCCGGCTCCATCACCGATACCCCTTACAGCCTGGTGGACTACAATCGCTCGGGTGTCCCGCTTATCGAAATCGTCAGCGATCCGGACATGCGCTCGCCAAAGGAAGCAGGGGCATACCTCCGAACCCTTAGGACCATCCTGAGATACCTGGAAATCTCTGACGGGAACATGGAAGAGGGAAGCTTTCGATGTGACGCCAACGTCTCGATCCGTCACAGGGGTGAAACAAAGTTAGGAACCCGCACGGAACTGAAGAACATGAATTCCTTCAGAAACGTGGAACGGGCGCTGGAATATGAGATTGAGCGCCAGACTGCTGCCCTGGAAAACGGGGAAACGGTGGTCCAGGAAACCCGCCTATGGGACGCAGCGGCAGGGGTGACCCGTATCATGCGCGGGAAAGAGGAAGCGGATGACTACCGCTATTTCCCTGATCCCGATCTCCTTCCCCTCGTCGTAGAGGCATCATGGGTAGAAGAAGTCAGAAAGAGCCTTCCGGAACTCCCCAGCGAAAAGCGTGATCGCTTGGTCACTCAGTACGGCATCCCCCTCTACGATGCAGAGGTCATCACGGCAGAAAAGGCCGTGGCTGACTACTTCGAAGAATGCGTCAGGGTTTGTAACAGTCCGAAACTTGCCAGTAACTGGGTAATGGTAGAGGTGCTTCGCGAACTCAAGGAGCAGGCAATAGAAATTTCCAAGTTCCCGGTCACTGCCACACACCTTGGGGAAATGATTCTCATGATAGAAAAGGGAACCATCAGCGGGAAGATTGCCAAAACCGTTTTTGCTGAGATGGTTTCCACGGGTGATTCTCCGGAAAAGATCGTCAGGGATAAAAACCTCGTCCAGGTCACCGACCAGGGGGTCATTGAAGCCGTCATCGACGAGGTCCTGACTGAAAACCCCGAGCAGGTCGAGAGATACAGGGGAGGGAAAACGAAGCTCCTGGGCTTTTTTGTTGGTCAGGTCATGAAAAAGACCAGAGGAAAGGCAAACCCGCAGATGGTTAATACCATCCTAAAGGAAAAACTGGACAGATAGGTGACCCCCTCAGAGTCCCTCCGCCGCCTGGCGGGACCCTTGAGATTCGCCGCAAGTGACAATTTCTCGCATCTTCATACCATCCGGGATATGGAACGGTTCGTTCAGAAATGGGCCGACTCGGCCCTGCGGGAAAGGTCCCTTCCGGAATCCCTCATCCACCAGGTAACCCGCCTCTTTAAGGGGTTTGACGCCCTTCCGGAAATAAAAAAGAAGGAACGTATCGTACGGGCCCTGCGGGTGATAGAAAAGCCGGACCTCCAGAAAATAACGGGCCCTATATGGGCCCTTCTCCCAAGCGACTTGCCATCGGAAGAGGATATTCGCACCATGCTCCGGGTCTTTTCGGCCTCTCCGGCTCGATTCAAAGGGGTGGGACCCTCGAGGTTCGAAAAGCTCAAACAAATTGGTTGCCCTACCGTGGGAGATATTCTTTATCATTTCCCATTCCGATATGAAGACAGGCGTGAAAAAGTAGCAATTAAAGACCTGATCCCCGGAAGGGAAGCCTACATCGCTGGAAAACTCGTCCGGCTTATCCCGAAGGGATTCGGAAGGAAAGCCTACCTTGAGGGACAAGTCAGCGACGGCACAGGGACCCTCACTGTCAAATGGTTCAAGGGGGTTGCCTATTTCAAGAAACAACTCAAAACAGGCGTCCTCTACCACATCTATGGGGAAGTTAAACGTTTCGGCCTCTTATTGGAGATGCACCACCCAGACTTGGAACGAGCTAACGGGACGGGCGTGTCGGAGCGCTTTGGAACCCTGGTCCCCATTTATCCCGAGGTGGTGCCCATCGGTCAGAAGCCGTTTTTGAAAATCGTCCGCCAGGCCATAGACCTCGCCATACCTCACCTGACCGATCCACTTCCACATCCTATCCGGGAAACGTACCGCTTTCCATCCATTGAGGAAGGGCTTAAAACCCTTCACGCTATGCCTCCTGTCAAGTCCATAGCGCATGATTTTGCAAACGCGCGCCGCCGATTCCTCTATGAAACCTACTTCCTGTTTGAGCTCTTTCTCGCCCGCAAGAAACTGAATCGCGAGGTGCAGAAAGGGGTCACGTGCCCCGCCACAGCCGGGGAACTTAAGGCGGTTATCCAAAGCCTTCCCTTTACGCTCACGCGCGCGCAGAAACGGTCCATAAAGGAGATCTTTCAAGACATCACATCCAAAAGGCCCATGAATCGGCTCCTCCAGGGGGATGTGGGAAGCGGGAAAACGGTCGTAGCCGCTATTACGGCGGCACTTTTCCTGAGTCACGGCTACCAGGTCGCCCTGATGGCCCCCACGGAGATTCTGGCCCAACAGCATTACCAGACCCTCCGTGACCTTCCCTTTATCGATACGGAATCCCTTTCATTGCTCATCGGGTCTCAGCGCCCATCAACCAAGACCTCCCTCCACACCGATATCCAATCAGGAACAGTGCAGCTCGTCGTCGGCACCCATGCCCTCATCCAGAAAGAAGTAGCCTTCTCTAACCTCGGGCTGGTTATCATCGATGAGCAGCACCGTTTTGGGGTGCGCCAGCGCCTTGAACTTGTCAGCAAGGGACCTCCCCCCGACGTCTTGATGATGACCGCCACACCTATCCCCCGGACCCTTGCCATGACCCTTTACGGAGACATGGATCTCTCCATTATCAACGAGCTTCCCCCCGGACGGAAACCGATTCAGACCAGGTGTGTCCCGGGAAAGACGCGGGAATCCCTTTATAGAAATCTTAGAAAACAGCTCAGGGAAGGACACCAGATCTATATCATCTATCCCCTCATCGAGGAATCGGAAAAACTCGACCTCAAGGACGCCACCACCAACGCCGAGTGGCTTCGAAAAAAGATATTTTCCGAGTTCGAGGTTGGGTTGATGCACGGCAAGCTTTCGGGAGACGAAAAACAGGCCCTTATGTCACGTTTCCAGTCCGGCGAGATTCACGTGCTTGTCTCCACCACCGTCGTGGAGGTAGGGGTCGATGTTCCCAACGCCACGATTATGGTCATTGAACACGCAGAACGCTTTGGACTTTCCCAGTTACACCAGTTGCGCGGGCGGGTCGGGCGTAGCCAGGCCCTTTCATACTGCTATCTCGTTGTTCACGGAAACCAGTCAGAGGAGGCAAAAAAACGCCTGGCCATCATGGAGGAAACCAATGACGGCTTCAAAATCGCCGAGGCGGACCTGGCGATTCGCGGCCCCGGAGACCTCATCGGCACTCGCCAGTCGGGATCCCCACTCTTTATGACGCGCTTTCTCGGATGGGACAGCCAGATTCTCAAGCAGGCCCGGGATGACGCCTTTTCCCTCCTTCGATATACACCAAAAGAAGCCCTGAGTGGAATCCTGACATATCTCAAAGAAAAGGCAAAGGGATGGGAGGAGTTGGCGAAGGTTTAAAGGAAGAAGGTTGAAGGTTGAAGCAACTGTCTTTCA
>JALTEW010000120.1 GCA_027073795.1 bacterium
GTTTAATGTCTTTAACAAAGGCCAGACCCCGCGTAGGAGGGTTATATTCAGCGATTTTTTGAACATGGTAAACACGGGAGATGTGGTGTCGGTAACCATTCAGGGGAACCGGATACAGGGAACTACCGCAAATGGCTCAAGCTTTAATACCTATTCGCCCAATTACCCTGAACTCGTCAAGCTTCTTCAAAACAAAGGGGTGAGAATTTCAGCAAAACCGCCAGAACAATCTCCCATTTGGCAGTCTATTCTTATCTCGTGGTTTCCCATGCTCCTGCTGATAGCCGTGTGGGTTTTCTTTATGCGCCAGATGCAGGTGGGGGGGGGCAAGGCCCTCTCTTTTGGGAAAAGCCGCGCAAAGATTCTTTCAGAGTCCAAAAAGAAGGTGACATTCAAGGATGTGGCAGGGATAGAAGAGGCGAAGGAAGAGCTTCAGGAAATCATTGAATTTCTTAAAGACCCCAAAAAGTTTACGCGGCTGGGTGGAAGAATTCCCAAAGGCGTTCTTCTGATGGGCGCGCCGGGGACTGGCAAGACCCTCCTTGCAAAGGCCATTGCAGGAGAAGCAAATGTTCCTTTTTTCAGCATCAGTGGTTCCGATTTCGTGGAGATGTTTGTCGGCGTGGGGGCCTCCAGGGTGCGGGACCTTTTTGTACAGGGTAAAAAGAATGCCCCCTGTATTATCTTCATTGATGAAATTGATGCGGTGGGTCGCCATCGGGGGGCAGGTCTTGGCGGGGGGCATGATGAGCGGGAACAGACCCTCAATCAGTTGCTGGTTGAGATGGATGGGTTTGAGTCTTCGGACGGCGTCATTTTGATTTCCGCCACCAACCGTCCCGATGTTCTCGATCCTGCCCTGATGCGCCCTGGTCGGTTTGACCGTCAGGTGGTGGTGCCGGTTCCAGATGTGCGGGGGCGGGAGGAGATTCTCAAGGTCCATACGCGGAAGACCCCTTTGGCTGAAGAAGTGGATCTTTCCGTGATTGCACGGGGAACCCCCGGGTTTACCGGGGCAGACCTGGAAAATCTGGTTAATGAGGCAGCCCTTCTGGCCGCTCGTAAGGGCAAGGAAAAAGTCGAGATGGAGGATTTTGAGGAAGCCAAGGACAAGGTCCTGATGGGGGTGGAACGGAAGAGCATGATTATTTCGGAGGAGGAAAAGCGGAATACGGCGTATCACGAATCTGGCCACGCCCTGGTTGCCAAACTCCTTCCCGGGACCGATCCGATCCACAAGGTCACAATTATTCCAAGGGGCCGTGCTCTGGGGTTGACTCAACAGCTTCCCATTGACGAAAAACACACCTATTCAAAGGAATACCTCCTCAACAACATCACTGTTCTGATGGGGGGACGGGTCGCAGAAGAACTGATTTTTCAGCACATGACGACCGGTGCCGGGAATGACATCGAACGGGCCACGGAGCTTGCCCGGAAGATGGTTTGTGAATGGGGGATGAGTGACCGTTTGGGTCCTCTTGCCTTTGGGAAGAAGGAAGAACAGATTTTCCTCGGGAGAGAGATAACCCAGCATAAGGATTACAGCGAAAAGACGGCTGTTGAGATTGATGAAGAGGTTACGGCGATTGTGACGCAATGTTACGAACAGGCCAAGAAGATATTGACCGATAACATTCGTATCCTTCGTCGCCTCGCGGATACCCTCCTTGAAAAAGAGGTTTTGGATGGGGAGCAGATTGATCAGATTGTCAAGGGTCTTCCCCTAAAGGAAAAGGAGAAGAAAGCGGAACCCGCAAGGTCCGTGGAAGAGACAAAGGGCGCAACTAATCAGGGTGCGGAGTCTCATGAATCTCTGGCAGGTATGGAGGATGCAGGAGACCTCCCTGCCGGCGGAGAAAATTCCAAGGCGTAATGGGTATTGGCCACGGGAGGGCCTGTAAAAATGCTGGTTAGAATTCCGGATTATTTGACATTTGCTTCACTGGCGCAGCGAACTTTTCCCATCTATGGATGGCAGAGAAACATGTTCCCCATCAGTGTCCTGGTGGAGGAGGTGCCCCTGAACCTCATTGAGACATGCGAGGCGTGGATTCAGGAAAACCAGGGCGTTATGCAGGTTAACCCTTCAAAGATAGGGGATGCCTCGCAGAGGGATATTCTTTTGATAGCGCCTTTTAAGGCTTTTTGGGAAGAAAATGAGGGCTATGAAAAGCTGACAGAGGTTTTGTCGCTTATTCAAGGTGTTCTTTCCGGGGTAAACAGAGACGAAGTTATTTTGAACTGCGGGGGGAAACCCCTTGCTGTGGGGAAACATCTCCGACTCATGGGTGTTATTAATGTAACTCCTGATTCTTTTTCGGATGGTGGCACCTATTACCAACTGGAAGATGCTATATCGCGGGCTCACCAGATGGTGGAAGAGGGTGTGGATGTTATTGACATTGGTGGGGAGTCATCACGCCCCGGCTCGGATTCTGTGGACATCCAGGAGGAAATGGTTCGTGTGATTCCTGTTATTTCCCGGCTTTCGAAGGAGTTGAGTATCCCCCTGTCGATTGACACCACGAAATCAGAGGTGGCCCGAGCGGCTATGGATGCAGGTGCCGGCATGATAAACGATATAAGTGGCCTGCATTGGGACATGAAATTAGCGGAAATGGCGGCCAAATATGAGGTCCCGGTGGTTATCATGCATACACGTGGAAAACCCAAGACAATGCAGCAGAATGTGCATTATCAATCTCTCTTCTCGGAAATCATCCGTTATTTGAGAGAGGGGATTGAGGTGGCCCTGGCCGCGGGAGTGCCGTCTGACCAGATTGTGGTGGATCCGGGGATCGGGTTTGGGAAAAGCGTTGAACACAATCTGATGATTATGAACCGTCTTTTTGAGTTTTCCGTGTTGGGGAAGCCTATTCTTCTGGGCGCGTCCCGTAAATCCTTTATAGGCAAGATTCTTGATGTGGATATCGATCAGCGGCTGGAGGGCACACTGGCCACAACGGTTTTTGGAGCCCTTCGAGGCGCTGATATCATTCGGGTGCATGATGTCAGGGAAAACCTTCGGGCTATCCGTATGCTTGAACACATGATGGCCCCATCGGAAGAGAGCGGGGAAATTTCAGAGTAGAATGCCGCAATTTCTCTTAAGTTTGCACTGGTATGATATCTTAGACATTCTTATTGTTGCCTTTATTATTTACAAGATTATTGATCTCATCAAGGGAACCCGCGCCGTCCAGATGGTTATGGGCTTGGTTGTGCTGTTTGTGGTTTCCCTTCTTTCACAGAAACTTCACCTGGTAACCCTGCACTGGATACTCACGAGCTTTCTGGGGTCGATTATTCTGGTCATCATCGTTATATTTCAAAACGATATCCGAAAGGCCCTGATGAACATGGGACAGACCCCTTTTTTCCGGCGGGTCTATTTCTTCGGCCGGGAATCGGAGATTGAAGAGCTCTGCCGGGGGATTTCCTCCCTGGCCGATCGGCAGATTGGGGCCTTAATTATTCTTGAGAGAAAAACTGGATTGCGTGATTTTATCGAGAGGGGGGTTCAACTGGATGCGAAGATCAGCGGTTCTCTTTTGGTAAGTATTTTCAACAAGGAATCTCCCATCCATGACGGGGCGGTCATCATCAGCGAGGGAAGGATTGCTGCCGCGGCCTGTTTCCTCCCCCTGTCACAGGATCCGAGCCTGGAAAAAGAGATGGGAACGCGGCACCGAGCGGCCATTGGTATGACAGAGGAAAACGACGCAGTTGCCATTGTCATTTCGGAGGAGACAGGAGCCATTAGGTTTGCCATGGGTGGTAAGTTGAGCCGTAAGATGAATGAAAAGGGATTTAAAAAGGTCTTGCAGCGTCTTTTTGTTCAATCTACCAGGAAAACACTATGGGGTTTGTGGAAGCGTGAATCATGATGCGTTCATTGCTGTTTAGAAATCTTGGCCTTAAAATTCTGTCTCTGTGTTTTGCCCTGGTTCTCTGGTATTCCGTGGTCAGTGAGCGGCAATCAAATCTTTTGGTAACGGTTCCCCTGACGTTTGTCAATGTTCCCAAGACGATGAAGGTAAGAATGGTCAGCGATGAGCGCGTAAGCCTTCATCTGGAGGGACCCATCTCATCGCTGAGGGCCATGGAGATTGGCAAGCTTCGCGGAACGATAGACCTGGCCGGTGCCCATGAGGGAAAGAGCCGGTTTGAATTGTTGCCCAGCCATTTCAACCTCCCTGAAGGGGTAAAGGTTGCGGGTATAAGCCCGGAGGTGGTTTATATCGTGCTGGAAAAATTGAAGACATTCAAACTTCCTGTAAAACCACGGCTGAAAGGGAAGATCGATCTCCATTACGCTATTCGGAAGGTATATGTGATTCCGAAACATGTATGGGTGACTGGGGATCGAAAGGCCCGTTCTTCTATTGATAATATTCCAACGGAAGTGATAGACATCGATGGGCTGAAGCAAGACTTGGAAAAGGAGGTAAGTCTGGAGGTCCCCAGGGATGTGCGTTTGAAAGAAAATATTGAGCACGTGGAAGTCCATGTGGAACTGCGGGAAAAGGTGTGGGACAAGGAAGTTGATGGCGTTAAAGTTAGTCTTGAACGTCCGGTGGGGGTTTATTCCTGTGTGGTTGAGCCTGGCCTCATAAAAGTTTATGTGAGGGGATGGGCAACGCTTATAGACAGCCTTTCTGCCTCCGATGTCAAGGCGAGCATTCCAATAAAAGGGTTAGCACCAGGGGTACACTATCTGGCACCGAAAGTGGTGGTCCCACAGGGGGTGAAGGTCATGTCAACCAGCCCAGAAAAGATAAAGGTCGTCGTTTCAGTTAGAACGAGAAAGTGAGGGGCGGATGAGGTGAAGAAGCTTTTCGGCACGGATGGCATTCGCGGTATCGCGAACATGGAGCCGATGACGGTGGAAACCGCCATGCGGGTGGGTCAGGCCCTTGCCCGCTTGTGCAAGAGAAAGAATGGGCAGACCCGTGTCAAGATTGTAATTGGGAAGGATACGCGCCTGTCAGGATATATGCTGGAAACCGCTATTGCGTCGGGAATTTGTTCCATGGGTGCGGATGTCCTGCTTGTTGGCCCCCTGCCAACGCCGGGGATAGCCTTTATGACCAGCAGCATGCGTGCGGATGCGGGGGTGGTGATTTCCGCCTCGCATAACCCGTATTACGATAACGGCATCAAGATTTTCTCGGCAGATGGATACAAGCTTCCAGACGAGGATGAGGCGTGGATTGAAAAGGCGGTAGAAAAAACGGATGATGGTATGATGACCCCGACAAAGGACGAGGTAGGTAAGGCCTTTCGCGTTGATGATGCCATTGGCCGGTACGTGGTGTTTTTGAAGGGAACTTTCCCGAGGGCATTTGATTTGGATGGGCTTAAAATCGCGGTGGATTGTGCCAATGGGGCGTCTTACCGGGTAGCTCCTGCCGTTTTCGAGGAGCTGGGGGCAGCGGTTTACCCGGTAGGGGTGACGCCGGACGGGATGAATATCAACCAGGACTGTGGCTCTCTCTACCCTGAAAGGGTTCGGGAAACGGTTCTGAAGACAGGTGCGGATATTGGCATTACCCTGGACGGAGATGCCGATCGTGTTCTCTTTGTGGACCACAACGGGAACATCCTGGACGGCGACAAAACCCTGGCACTATGTGCCCTTCACCTGAAGGGGAAGGGGGCGCTTCGAAAAGATACCATCGTAGCCACTGTGATGAGTAATTATGCCTTGGACAAGGTCCTCGAAAGTCACGGCATAAAGGTTGTGAGGTCCAACGTGGGAGACCGAAGCGTGATGGAGGCCATGCTCAAGGAAGGATACAACCTGGGGGGGGAGCAGTCCGGACATGTTATTTTTCTTGATTACAACACGACGGGAGATGGAATTGTGACGGCCCTTCAGGTTCTTGCAATTATGATGGAAACGGGCCAATCCCTTGCGGAGCTATCTGAGGTAATGGAACCCTTTCCGCAGGTGATGAAAAACATACCCGTTGAAATGAAAGTCGATTTGGATTCCGTCCCGGAGATCAGGAACAAGATTGAAAGGGCGCGGGAAAAGCTGGGGCATAGCGGCCGGATTGTCCTGCGGTATTCTGGGACAGAACCCATCCTGCGGCTTATGGTCGAGGGGGAATCCGAGGGGGAAATAAACGGCCTCGCAGACGAGATGGAGGCGTTTTTGAAGGATAAACTTTCACAGATGGAGGAAAGTGAATGATTCGGTTAGGTGTGAATATCGATCATGTGGCGACCGTTCGGCAGGCAAGGGGGGAAACGTATCCAGATCCCATCGCCGCCGCCGCCATCGTTGAGATGGCAGGGGCAGATGGCATCGTGGTGCATCTCAGGGAGGACCGCCGGCATATCCATGACCGGGACCTTGAGATCCTTCGGAAGACAGTCAAGTCTAAGTTGAACCTCGAGATGGCGGCCAACGATGAAATTATTGAGATCGCCCTTAAAACGGGGCCGGATATGGTGACCGTTGTACCTGAACGCCGCCAGGAGGTGACGACAGAGGGCGGGTTGGATGTGGAGGCATACTATGAAAAACTGGCGCTCATGACCAGACGCATGCACGAGCGGGGGATTTTTGTCAGCATGTTTATCGATCCTGAACCCAAAGCCATTGAATTTTCTAAGAAACTGGGCAGTGACGCCGTGGAGCTCCACACGGGGAGATACTGTAATGCTACCACGCCTCAGGAGCGTGAAGAAGAGTATGAAAGGATTCGCCTGGGGGTTGAAGAGGGCTTGAAGTGGGGGCTTCAGGTTAGTGCAGGCCATGGCTTGAACTATTTCAACGTGAAGCCGATCGCCAGTCTCCCGGGAATCGAGGAATTAAACATCGGACACAGCATTATCGCACGGGCCATTTTTGTAGGGCTGGAAAAGGCAGTTCGGGATATGAAAGCCCTGATCGGTGAGGCAAAAAGCGGGTAGGCTTGGGCAGTATGATCAAGGGCATTGGCGTAGATATCGTGGATATCGGCCGTTTCCGAAAGGCGTTAAACAGGTGGGAGGGGCGTTTCATGAAACGTCTCTTTACGGGCAGGGAGAGGGAAGAATGCCTCAGGGAGAGGGACCCGGCCTATCACCTTGCCGTGAGGTTCGCCGCGAAGGAGGCCTTCAGCAAGGCTATCGGCACGGGTTTCGGGACGGAGGTGTCCCCTACGGATATTGAGGTCATTAAAGGATTGTCAGGCGCTCCCCGGCTTCGCCTGTCGGATGGCGCTCGGCACAGGATGGATGAGATAAAGGCGACCCGGTCCTTTCTCTCTCTGTCGCATGATAAGGGTGTGGGAATTGCCCTTGTCATACTGGAAGGTGAGGGGGGATAAAGGTCAATTTAATTCTTTTTACAGGGGGAGATGATGACAGATAGAAGCGGATATTATGAGAAGGAATGGGAAACGCAATCGCCTGCGGAGCGGGAAGAGCGACAGACGGCATGGCTGATTGAGACGGTTCGTTACGCCTATGAACACTGCGAGAGCGTCAAGGAAAAGATGGATGAAGCGGGCGTTTCCCCGGGCGCTGTGTCCTCTATCAAAGACCTGGAGAGAATTCCCATTACCCCGAAACGTGACCTGGTCCAATTGAACAGGGAAAAGGGACCCTTTGGGGGGTTTCTGGGAGTGGACCCGGATGAGCTTAAACGAATTTATATTTCGCCAGGCCCCATTTATGACCCCCATGGCCGGGAGGATGATGAATACAGCTTACAGCCTCTTTTTTATAACGCGGGGTTTCGAAAAGGGGATCGCGTGATCAATACCTTCTCCTACCATCTGACACCGGCAGGGATCTTCTGTGATGAGGCCATCAATGCCTTGGGCTGCGTGCTGGTTCCAACGGGCGTGGGAAACACGGAGGTCCAGATAAAAACCATGATGGATCTCAAGGTTAATGGGTATATAGGGGTTCCAAGTTTTCTGATGAGCCTCATAGAAAAGGCAGAGGGCAAGGGATACGATTTCAACCGGGACTTTGCTATGGAAGTGGCGTTTGTTGCCGGCGAAATTCTTCCTGATTCCATGCGCAAGAGGCTTGAAGAGGATTACCATATCATTGTCCGGCAGGGCCTGATTATCGCGGATATCGGAGGCATCAGCTACGAATGCCCTGAGAAAAACGGGATGCATTTTTCTGAACACAGGATTGTTGAGATTGTCGATCCCCAGACGGGCAAGCAGCTTGGCCCCGGTGAGGTCGGTGAGGTCGTCGTCACGCCTTTGGGACACAAAACCTATCCAGTCATCAGGCTTGGAACGGGGGATCTTTCCTACTATGAAGAGGCGCCATGTCCCTGTGGCCGAACGTCGAAACGCATGATGAAGATTGTGGGAAGGGTGGACCAGGTGACCAAGGTTCGTGGGATGTTTATCCATCCCAGCCAGGTTCAAGAGGTTGCAGCGGCCTTTTCAGAGGTCGAGAGAGTTCGGGTCCGTGTGGATCGGGAAGGGGCGCGGGACCTGATGCTTTTCGATGTGGAACTTCTTGAAGGGAGGGCTGGTTCAGATGCCCTGAAATCAAAGATAGAGGAAAAGATTCGAGAGGTTCTGAAGCTCCGGGGAGATGTGGTCTTCGTGCAGAAGGGGACGATCCCCAAAGACGCCAAGATGATCGAGGATATAAGGAAGTGGGAATAAGAGGTAAAGGTTTACCCTGTGAAATTGGCGAAGCCAGAGCGCAGCGGATTTCACGGGGGTAAAGGATTGAGGGCTGAGTAAAAAGTTTTAAGTTTTAGGTGGTTAAGTGTTAAGTTGAGTCATAGCTTAAAGCTGAGAGGGTTAGGTGTTTGAGGGGCAACGTTCAAAGTTAGAAGATTGAATACCCAACCTTGAACATAGAACGTTGAACGATTACATTCAGGTCAAAAACCTAAATTTCTCACGCGAAGGCGCCAAGGACGCCAAGAAAAGCCAATAAAAAAAGAATGTTAGCAACTTCACACCTTTGTATGAGAACAATAAAAGTCTACTACCAGCTACCTACTACCTTCCGTCTTCGATTCAACCTAACAAACCTAACTGCCCATTGGATCGCCGATCTCAAACTCCCGGGGTCGGCGATTCCCTTCCCGGCGATATCCAGTCCTGTCCCGTGATCCACGGAGACCCTTGGGAAGGGGAGCCCCATCGTGATATTAATTCCCTTATCAAAGGCAAGAAGTTTGAAGGGGATCAGCCCCTGGTCGTGATACATGGCCACAAAGGCATCGTATCGTTTCAGGTTTCCCCTTGCGAACGCCGTGTCTGCGGGGAGAGGGCCGGTTATATGTATCCCCCGGGCCTGGAAGTCACGAATCACTGGCTCAATCACCTCACTTTCTTCCAAGCCGATGTCTCCAGCTTCTCCCGCATGGGGATTGAGCCCCAAGACGCAGATCCGCGGGTCCGGGATTCCGAACCACCGCCGCATCGTCTCGACAGTCAGATCGATGGTCTCTCCGAGCCGGGCCTTTGTAAGATGGCGGGGGACTTCCCGCAGCGGCAGGTGAATCGTGGCGAGGGCTACGGTGAGGGTGCGGGAGGCCATCATCATGCCGAAGCGTCGCGTGTCGGTCAGGGCCGCGAACATCTCTGTATGTCCCGGGTACAGATAGCCTCCCTGATGGAAGGCCTGTTTGTGAATAGGGCAGGTGACGACCGCGTCAATCTCTCTGTGGCGCGCGGCGTGGATAGCAGCCTCTATGTATTTCCCTGCGGCCTTTCCGGTTGTGGCGGTGACATGACCGGGATATATGGACCCTGGGGGTAAATCCGTGACAGGCAGGAGATTAAGACCTTCTCCATTTGTCAGCCGGGCCTCATCGGTAGAGGGGATCTCCTGGATGCGGGGGGAAATGGAAAGGCTTTGGAAGGTCTCCTTAAGGACGTTCAGGTCACCAAAAACGATAGGAATATGTCCGGGAAGGCGCCGTCCATAAGCCTTCAAGATGATTTCGGGCCCAATCCCAGCCGGATCCCCCATTGTGATACCTATCTTAGGAATGCTTTTCAAATTCATGCCTTTGGTAAAGGTTAAAAATGTAAGGT
>JALTEW010000121.1 GCA_027073795.1 bacterium
GGCAGTTAATCAGGAACTATTGGGGCCTTGTGGCCTTTATTGTGGGGTCTGTGCCATTTACATCGCGCACCGTGACAACAATCGCAAATTCAAGGAACGGCTGGTTGACCTTTATAAAGGAAACGTTCCCGGTAAAGGAACCCTGCCCGGCAGTGAAAATTTGACAGTTGAGGATATCAAATGCCGGGGATGTCTGTCCGATGAGATATTCGTCTATTGCCGACAGTGTCCCATCAGGGACTGTGTCAAGGGGAAGGGATACGAGGGGTGTTACCAATGTGACGAATTTCCCTGCCGATACGTTGATGAATTCCCCATGGCAGTCGGGAAAAAGGTGATTCTCCGGGCCGTCTCTCACTGGCGCGAGGTCGGCACAGAGAAATTCGTTGAAGATGAAGAGACCCGGTATATCTGCCCTGAATGCGGCAACAAGGTTTTCAGGGGCGCGACAAGGTGTAACCGGTGCAAGACAGCGCTGGATCTGGATTAGTATTTTTGAGAGAGAGGCAATAATTTTCCTGTTTTTATAGAAGGTTTCAGCCTAACCTGTTTTTGGGGGACTCATCTCGCCCAAAATTTCCTGCGCCTTCTGGATCAAGAGGGCTTCATCAATAGGTTCCTGTGGGGGTTGTTTGAGTAAGCGGTCCAGAATTAGCTGCCTGAGCATCTGCGAGAAACGGTCGATTTCGGCCATCAGGGCCAGGCGATCCGGTGGGGCAAAACCCTCTTCCACTGACACCTCGCGGACAACCCGCATGATATCGGCAAAACGGACGTCCTGGGGACAGTTAAAAGAACAATTATAACACATGGCGCACATCCATATGAGATTGGAAGAAAGGACCTCATCTTTCATTCCCCACAGGATCATGCGAATCAATTTACTGGGAGCGTACGACGGGTCGATTTCGCTGACGGGGCAGCTTGCCGTGCAGGTCCCGCAACTATAACAATGGGTCAACCCTTCGGCCCCTGGACGGCTTGCTAAATCAAATTTGAACCTGGGATCAAGTGTGGCGGTGGATACAACCTCTTCGTCGTCTTTCATGATTACATCTCCTCTATTAACAGCGGGCAAAACCCCGCGAAGTAACCTGTTTCTTTAATGGCTACTTAACACAAGGATAGGCTTTCTTCAATAAAAAAATTGGCCGCTTTACCCGGTCAATTCCGGATTAGCACAACCACACCAACTGCCTTTTCTGCCAAGATGAGGAGACGAGAAGTCGTTTTGAAGGAAACGAAGAATGTCACGGAGGATAAACATGGCAAATGGCTTCTTTCTGGCAGGTCACCAACAGGTTAGTTTATATCCTACCACGAAAGAGAATATAATACTCCTAACAAGTTGATATTACCCATAAAACTGCAACACGCTTTCCCCAGTGTGTAACTTTAATACAGAGAAAACCTCAGTTCAATTTGTTTCAATATAATACTTTTGCAAACTATGGGGAATCCACTCTCAAATCTGGGAAAATATCTGCGTATCATAACGTCCCAACAATTCTCAGACGCTCTTTAAGCTCCTTAGACTCCATTCCCTGGGTTGCCAGTGTTTCATAGGCTACGCGGGCGGAGTCGTTTTTTCCCATCTTTAGGTAGCAGTCCCCGATCAACATCAACGTTTCAGGAGAGTCCGGATGCTGCTTCAGATAGGCCTCATAAAGTTCCAACGCCTGGGCATAATTCCCCCACTTGAAGGAGATATCGCCCATCAGGGCAAGGGCATCATGGATGGAAGCATCCAGGACAAATGCCCTTTGCAGGTTTTCAAAGGCCTCTTTCAACCGCCCCTGCCTGAGCCTTAACTTGCCGAGGGAGGCGTACGCGGGGGGATACTCAGCATCTTCTTGAATGGCCCTGGCGTAAAATCCCTCCGCTTCGTCATCCCTGTTCCTCAAAAAATAAAGGTTTCCCAAATTGACCAGGGTTTCCGGCATCTGACCGCCAATTTCAAGTGCCTTTTCATAACACTTCTCCGCCAGATCCCAATCATCTTCCAGAAAATATCTATTCCCTCTTCCCATCCAGGTATCGATCTTTTTCTGGTTCGAGAACTCCTTTTCTGCCGCTTCAAGATTCAGTTCGGCGTCACGGTAGTCTGGCTGCAGGTCGAGGGTTTTTTGAAACATCCGTTTTGCCTTTACCCACCGTTTCTGCCTGAAATAGCAGCATCCCAGGTTGTTGTAAAAGGAGGGGATCACAGGAAGGTAGGCAATACTGCGCTCAAAGCAGAGAGAGGCAAGGGCGTACTCCGTCAGGAAGAAAAAGCTGTTTCCCAGAATGGAAAAGGCAATGGGGACGTTTCTGCCTGCACGGATCGCCTCCATCTGTCTTTCAATCTCCTTGAAAAACTCTCCTTTCGAAACCACCTGCGACTTATCGAGGAATTCAAGAATCTCGGGTTCCCCCTCTTCCCCTATTTCCCTGCGGAATTGCCCGGTATGGAACCGGATACTCTTCAGAAAATTTTCAACATCGTAGCGGATATCATGAAGGGTGGTTTCTATCTCGTTTTCTTGCCGTTTTTTGGCCTTCTGCCCCTTTAACCATTCCTCAATTCTCTTCAACAATGCCTGGTCACGCCGTTTCATGTCTCTCCTCCGTTAATGCCAGCGCCCTTACCCTGATACCCCGCAAGCGCTTCTTTAAGATATCCCTTGTCCGCGTAATAATCTCTCGGTTGGTCCTGAACCAGTCGATATGTTCAGCAATGATCCCTCTTTGAGCCTTGAGGGGATCCGGATTGTTATAGGGGGGCACGGCATTCAGGATAATCTCCTTTTCAATCAAGAATGACTGCATGATATGATACATAATCCCCCAATACGCGGGGTGCCCTGTTAGTTTCGACTTGGCGGCATTGATCTCCTCAATCAACTGGATGTTTTTTGGGTAAAGATCGCCGTCTTTATCCTGCGGTTTCCCGTTTTTCAGGTATTTCTCAATCTTCTCCTCCCATTTCTCGCATTCCTTCATAAACCCTTTCAGGTCCCGCTCGCCCTTTTCGACAACTTTGATCAGCTTGTCGTATGTTTCCCGCTTTTCACTCAAAGAAGGATATTTCAAGGTATCTGCAATAACTTCCGGCGCCTGTACAGTCCGATCCAGGTAGCGATCGGAGGCGTCCCGAAAGGTCATCACCTGGGTTCCGGGAATATAGGCGCCTCCCTCGGTCGCATTGACGCAGGTTCCCTGATATTTTTCTATCAATTTTTCAAAATTCTTCAGAAACATGCGCCATGTCGCGGTTGTGAGAACCTTTTCAGTATAGTTTCCCTTGACCCACAAAGTTTCAGCTCGTTCGGGTAAAATCGCCTCCTGTTTCTCCCCCAAAGCGTTGTCCGCCGCGTGGGTACGCCCATCAGGGGCATAAGATAGATCCTGACCTACCAGAATAATAGGATTGCATCCCAGTGCCTCGGCAATCGTAAAGCCCATGTTAGCGGCAGACGGCCCAATAGGCAAAATGCCCTTGTTGATATCTAGCCAGTAGTAATGCGCGAAGGCGCGCAGTGCCACAATTTTTTCACCTTTATAGGCCGCCAGGCTATCTTTCGTCAGCAAGGGGATAGCAACCAGATAGGTTCTCTCGAGCGCCTCCGGCGGAATCCTTGTAAAAAATTTCCTCACAAGCGACACGCGCTCTAGGGAGGTCACCAGATGCGGCGTGATGCCATGCTTCAACAGGGGTTTCAGTGAGGCATCCACGCTGATAATCAGCGCCTTCTCTTCGCGTCCCCTGAGCTGGTCGATATTTTTGTTGAGAGAGGGGCCGGTCGCCACGATGATCGCAGGGACATCTTTGAATTTCCCATACAATTGGTTGATACCTGGGGCTTCGACGTAAAACCGGTGATTGACCAAGGTGTTATCCAGACCAATCAGGGAATCCTTCGGATCGTTCCCGATACTGTTTAGGGTCTCTCGAAGGGCTTGGTTGAATGCTTGCATAGCAGCCGTGTAATAGGATTTATTGGCTTTATAGGAAGCTGGAGCCTCAATAATCTCAAAAGCCTTGGCGAAACGGACCAATCCCCCTTTTTCCATAATTGCCGTGAATTTTAGGAACAGCTCCTGATCTTCCACGCCGAACAGACATAAGATCTCTTCCCGCGTCAGCATGGGCGTTAGATCGAATTTGTGGAAAGCCACCCAGATGAATTTCAGCTCTCTCTCAACAATAATGATATATTGGTTAACTTGGGGGCGGTTCTCCAGAAAAGAAAAAATCGGATATCCCAACCCAAACCCCAAAAAGACAACCAACCGTGGATTGGATAGCTTTTTTTCTTCAAAAACGAAACGGTCCGCTTCCTCTCTGGGGTTTTGAGGATCATGGAGATATTCCCACTTCCCATTCACCCGCCACTTGGCGGTTGGATGCCCGGACGGGGTTTTCAGGATCTTGATATCACGCGGTGGCTTCATCCGCTTAAGCTTTTTGTAGAGATCAGGATATCGATCTCTGATGGCGTTCAAGTTCTTGGTGAAATGATCCATGCCTTATCCCTTACCTTCTTCTTCGACTTCAGCGCGTTTATGTTCCAGATATGACACCATCCGATTTAGATCCTGAAGTTTAAGTATCTTTAAAGCCTCTTGATACTCCTCATACAAGGAATGGAAAATCTTCTTCTGAACCACCTTGCGGTTGATATCGTAGAGATAAGGCCTGGCGCGAAACAGCTCCACAATCTCACGGGCTCCGAAAAAGGGGTTTTTAGTGTATAGAAAATCGAAAACAGCGCACAACAAGGCATAGTCCTCTACGGTATCCAGAGTAATCCTGATATCAGGGCCCGTCGCTTCCGGGGAAGCCTTCACGTTATACCTGGGAAACACTTCCGCATGTTGGATAATATACGGGGTCACGTGCTCTCGCTCAGGAGGGGCTTTCGCCTGTTCATGGGCGCTCGCGAGTGCCTCGAAGGATAAGACCTCCACATCGAGGCCATGGGGGAAGGAGCGTTCCAGCGTATTGCTTAGGTACGACACACCCCGGGTATTAAATTCCGCTACGCACCGGTCCACGACTGCAGGGTCAACACATGGGCAGTCACTGGTAACTCGAACCACAGGATCTATGGCATATTCCACCGCCGCCCCAAAATAACGGGACAGCACATCCTCGCTGCTGCCGCGAAACCACGAGACACCACTACGTTCCGCGATCTCCGCGATGGCATCGTCCTCGGGGTTTGTCGTGGTGGCAACGATAATTTTCTCAACCTCCCGGCATCGCTGAAGCCTTCGGATTACCTGCTCAAGAACCGTGATACCGCTGCCATACGGAAGCTCCTTCAAAATCTTTCCCGGCAGTCGGGTAGACCCCGTCCGCGCCTGGACAATGGCCCCGAGATTTTTCTTTTTCCCCTTTGCCACACTCATGACCACCATCTTATCACAGTAGATATTTTATAAACAATTTTAAACCATCTCCCATGTAATCCATTCATCCGCTTCAATGTCCCGAACTGCCCGACGGCCGACAATGATTTCCATGAATCGTGGATGAATCCCCAACCCCGGCCGTTTGGTGGCCAGCATCTCCCGGGTGATCCGGGTGCCTTTTGGGATATCGACTCGGGCGTGGATACTTCTACGCCCAAGGCGGTAGTTTTCTGCCTCTTCCGGCGTGGGGCCCGCCTTCTGGCCATCGCCCAACGCCGCCTCCACGTCCCGGATCTGGTATACCATCTCCTTCAGCTCTTCCGGTTCGATGGCGAAGGGATGGTCCGGCCCTTCCATGTCCCGCGACAGGGTAAAATGTTTCTCAATAACCTTCGCCCCCATGGCCACCGCCGCGACAGAGATATGAATGCCCATCGTGTGGTCCGAGAGCCCCACAACCGCGTTCGGAAAGGCCTTCCGCAGGGTTTCCATGGCGCGCAGGTTCATAATCGACGGTTCCGCGGGATACTTCGAGGCGCACTGGAGGAGGATAATGTCTTGGTTCCCTGTTTTTTCAATCCGCTCGACGGCCTCCTGGATTTCCCCAAGGGTTGCCATCCCCGTGGAAAGGATGATCGGTTTCCCTTTTTTGGCCGTGTACTCCAGTAAAGGATAGTCCACGAGTTCGAATGAGGCGATTTTGTAGAAAGGAACATAAGGATCGAGCTCATCCACCGCCGTTGGGTCAAAAGGCGTGGCAAAGAATATAATCCCTTTTTTCTCGCAATAGGCGGCTAACTCGGGTATCCAGTCACGTGGAGTCTCAATTTCCTTGATAAGATCCCAAAGGGGTTTTGGATATCCAGAATGATACGGCACCCTTCGAGAATACATGGTCTCCGCTGAGTAAATCTGGAACTTGACAGCGTCTGCTTTCGCTTCTACGGCTGCGTCAATCAGTTCCTTTGCCAAATTGAGATCCCTGTTGTGGTTGGCTCCGGCTTCAGCGATCACAAAAGCCGGCGCCGCCTCTCCAATTTCATAATTCCTTATTTTAATCATCCGATTCCGCCTCCAGGTGAATCCGGACAAGGGCCTGAACTACCTTATTTTTTAACAATTCCGCTTTTGAAAATTCCATCCGATATCCATGACACTGCAGAAATGCCTTGGGATAACCCTCGGCATCCAGCATTCTGATATGATCATATAGCTGCTGAGCACTTAAGCCCTGTGTGATTGCGCTCTCCTGAGGTTTTCGTCTCGGGAAATAAATCCCTTTCCCTTCTTGAGCTGTCGGCACAGGGCGGTTTTTTATAATTTCAGGAATCATCTCTCGAAAGACAATTTCCGCCGCTCTTCGGTAGATTTCCTCTGCCGAACCCTCAGAAAGATCCAGATCACGTTTCAGGTAGATGGGACCCTCATCGACCCCATCTGTAACGCGAAGCGCCGATATTTTCGTGTGGTAAATCCCCCGAGACAAAAGATTTTGTAGCGGGCTTCCTCCCCGTCCAAAAGGCAGATCCGTCATGTGAAACACCACGCATTCCCACCGAGAATAAATCTCCCTTGGAATAAGCCAGGACCAGTGAGGAAAAAAGATATACAGTGGCTGAATTTCCTCCAGAAATGATTCCTTCAGCCCCCCTTTTTCCGTGATCAGATGAATTTTCCAGTCGGGATGATCCCGAATGAACTGTTCGGCAATCTGAATATTCCATGGTCGGATCGTTGCAATTGCGAAGACGGTATTTTTCATGGCTCGTCCTCGCCATATAACTTCAACTCCATGTAAACCTTTTGGCCATTCTCTTCAAAATACGCCCCTTTATAGGGTGGAAATGTCCGGGCCCGCAGGATATCGATCAGATCGCGTGCCTTGTATTCCCTGTCCAGGTCGATGCGGTCGATGCTTTCCACGTCACCTTTTTTATGAAACTCTCCAATGCTTGTGTCTTGCGGGATGGGCGCGTATTCACCCTTTTCCACGAGCTGTCCCAAACTACCAATTACTATTTTCTCTCCTTTCTTGCTTAATCCCAAAGGCATTAGTGAATAATGAGCAATGATTTTATTATCACATTCGGTTATTACTGACAGGCTATTACTTAATGGGTTTTTGATATTGCTCCATATCCAGAAAGTCTTGGTTCTAACGTGCCGGGGCGAGGCAATGATAAAAAGATCCGTTATCCGTTCGGCATCATCTTCACGCGCAAGCCTGACATGTCTTTCACCACGTAGAATCATTTTAATTCAAGCTTTCATTAAGGTAACCGATTATTTTTCGAAAGCTATTCAATTCAAGAACCTGGCCAGTAGTGAAATGCACACTGAACGCGCCCTCAAGAGCCAACATCAAGTTCAACTGGCCCAGGGAATCCCATGGCTCGATATCTCCAATCTCTATCTCATCCGAGATTGTATCTACCGGCACATTAAAAACTTCACTCATAATTTTTCGAACTTTATCTTGTAGTTCTTTAGACATCATGCCTCCCCGGGGTTTCTAAAACACGTTTCAATATAAGAGGGGTACTCTGGAAGCCCCGCTTTCAGGTTCCAATAGTATATTTTTCTCCCCGATTCCTCCGCCCTTAACCCCTCAAATCCCAAATTGTCATAAAGTGTCGATACTAATTTGTTCTTTCTGGTTGGGAGGTATTCACCATAAACCCCCTCGATCCCTTTCTCTCTTAAAAACTCCGCTACTTGCCGCCAAAACGTATTCTCCACCGTGCGTCCGATTACCCTACAACTCATCAAAAATGTGTCAATCCATGCCTCTTTTCCAGAATATTTTATAATTATTACGCCGATAATGCCATTTTCCCCAAATTTGTCTTCAAGGATGATGTCAAACACATCATATTGGGGAGACGCTATCATCTCTTTTATCTCTCCCTCCGTATAGCGCCGGGTTGTCAGGTTAAATTGATTGGTTCTCTGGGTTAATTGCGAGATTCTTTTGTAATCATGAATAGGATTCAGGGAAATAACGGCCTTCATCAAAAGGCTCTTGTAAAAGGCCTTCAACGACCCGACAGATTCCTTGAGAATCTTCCTTTCCTGGTCCTGTTTGTAAAAATCGCTTCGTTTCTTGTCTTCCGCCGTTATTTTCGTGGCGTTAAAAAACATCGACGAAAGATCGCTAAACCACCGTACCAATCCGGCGGGGTCATCCGGGAAATCGGAGGTTTCCACTTCCGGCAATTCTTGCCTCACCCGTTCCCTCTCCACGGGATTATCATCTATAAAAACAAAGCTGTCCAACCCGAGGTTCAGTTCCACCGCCAAATCCCTGATATTCTCAGCCTTATCCACCCAATTAATCCTATAAGCAACGAAATCGTCCTTTTTTAAAACCATCATGGGATGGCTTTTCCATACCTCCTCCACGTCATCCAAGTTATTCTTGCTTACAATGGTCAGAAGGATCCCCTTGTTTTTTGTGTCTTTCAGCATCTTCTGAAAGTCTCGATATGCCTTTCCCACACCGTCTTCGGAAAGTTTAATCCCCGACACACCATCTTCCCCCAACACCCCTCCCCACAAGGTATTATCCAAATCCAAGGCGATAACTTTCTTCGATCTCCTCAGAAAAGCCCGGCGCGCCTGTTCCAAGAGACCCGCCAACCGCTTAAATCCAGTCTCGTTCAAAGGGATTCTCCCCAGATACCAAAAACGCGGGTCATGCAAGGTTTCGTACCCTTGCCTTTCCACTTCCTTGTGCCAATTTACCAGGACACAATTCGAGGGCATATCACGGTTTTTCCTCTGAATAAGGTTTGAATTAAAACCCATCTGGAGCAAGGAGAGAGATACAGGGGAATTCGTATCCAAACAACCAAGGTGAGAGAAGGGTGAAATGGCGATGGTATTTAAGATGAAAAGCCCTTCCCGCCCGTTCAGAAACCGTTTAACCATCTCCATCAATTCGTCACTCTTTCGCCTCCCTAATTGAATGAAATCTTCAGTTCCCGCAATAGGCGTTAAGCAAATACTTTCAAAAAAAGCTGTGCCTTCGAGAAAAAGAAAAGTTACCTCAAAAAATTCTTGGCTGAGTTTCGATTCAGGATCCACCAGCTCCTGGATGTATTGATCGTAACCCGCCACGTAAACGGACTCAATTTCTTCACCAAAGACAGATTGAAGGTACCGCTCTAAAGGGGCAATATTCACGTTACTTAAAAGGCAAACCTTCAACGGTCCTTCTCCTTTTCCAAGAACTCCACCAACCCAAGGCCTTTAAAATACACAAACAAGATCATTCGATTATTAAACAAAACAGCTGGGGTTGGCTCCGAGAGGAAAATCCCCTTCCCTTCATATTCGCCTTTTATTTTCTCAAGGTTGTCCACTTCAAAACAGACATGGTAAAAAGATTGGCCTTTTTTCAAGAAGCCTTCAACCTTTTTCCCGGCTACCAACTCAATCAAGGCATCTCCCAGTTTCACCAACTGCAATTCAACCTCCTGAATGGGGTCATAAATTTTTTGAGAGACAATTTTAATGATATCTCCCAATTCAGATACCTTTTCATCAATATCTCTTGTCGCAATTCCTACATGATTTAACATCATATCGCATTCCCTGCATGTT
>JALTEW010000122.1 GCA_027073795.1 bacterium
TATGATTTCAATGACCAAAGAAGCAAAAGAGGCATACTTTATGCTGAATTATGGCTTGTTCTCTGGATTTGTTGACGTAGGGTTAATTACTCTTAATGTGCGTCAATTTTAAAAGTTTAATCACATTGAAAAAAGCCACTCTTGAATAGCTTTTTTACTCTCCCTCGAAATGTTCGTCAGAGCCTATGAGCTTTTCCACGGAGGTCATCCCGAGCTTGACTCGGAATCTCATCCTTATAAGGGTACCGTGTCGTGGCACTGGATGAGTGTGTCCAGAAAAGGCAAGTATATTCAATGAACAAACCCATCGGGGTAAAAACCAGAGCCCCGTAGCTTGATTAGCAAAGGGAAAGGAGACTGACCGCGGATCAGGTCCACGGTGACATTAAGGTCAAAGACTCTGATTTTGGAGCCTAATGACAAAGCCGTTGTAGGAACGGTGAGCGAGTTATCGGGCCGTAATGAAAATGAACAGGTAGCCTCGTAAGGCCTATCCAAGAGCTGAGCTTTTTCATCCCAAGCGAAAGCAGTATGAATACATGAAGACCGGTTGACAACGTGTACTCATCTTGGTGGGGCAGTAGCGACGGCATGATGACAAGGATATACCAAGCAACTGGAGAAGCCTTCCTCATCCCTGAGAGAAATCTCTTGAGCGAATAAGCCATATAACCTGAAGAGGGGAAATTGGTCTGAAGATGGGAAGGTGGCGGATGGGTTCGTAGTAGTTAAGACGGGGAGTAATAACCCTCGAGCGAAGGAGCCCTACTGTTTGTAGTTCTTACTACAAGAAAGGATATCAAGGTGTCTGACAATGGCGACCATCACTTTGAAGGACTTGCGTAGGAAGATATACATCAAGGCGAAAAATGAGCCAACATGGCGATTCTGGGCTATGTGCATGTGACGAAGATGGAAACACTCATGTGTGCATACAAGCAAGTCAAGAAAAACAACTCATCTTGCGGTATAGATGGAATAACATTCGAAGATATTGAAGAAATCGGTATAGAAAAATATCTGTCCGAATTAAGGGAAGAATTGTTAAATGGGCAGTATCTCCCGCAAAAGATGAAGAAGGTGGAGATACCGAAAGCGAATGGCAAAAAAGGAATATCTCAAGGTGGTGTCATATCGCCGTTACTTGCCAACATCTACCTAAACGACGTGGACAAAATGCATGAAAGAGCGAAAGAAGTGACAAGAGTTGGGAAACGTACACAGCTTGAATATGCCAGATATGCAGATGATTTGGTAATACTGATTAGAACAAACGAAAAACTGACAAGACAGGTGAACAAAAGACTCAAAGAAGAATATGGAAAAATAGAAGTTGGACTTAACGAAGAAAAGTCAAAAATAGTGGATTTGACAAAAGGGGAAAGCTTCAGCTTTTTGGGCTTTGAATTCAGGAGGCTCAAAGGCAATAACGGGAAATACAGGCCTAACATTGAACCGACTAAAGTTGCCAAAGCAAAATTCGTCAAGAAGATAAAAGAAGAATTCAAACATCATCGCTCGCAACCGTTGGAAAAGATAACAGAAAAGATAAATCCAATACTCAGAGGATGGCCGAATTACTTCAAAATAGGAAATTCAGATAGATGTTTTGCTCGAATTAAAAGATGGATAGAGAAAAGGATAAGAATACATCTCATGAGGGCAAAACAACGCCATGGATTCGGATGGAAAAGGTGGAGTACGAAAGAGATATTCAAAAGAAGCGGAATATACAACGACTTCAAAATAAGGTATCTCTGACAGAAAGCACTCCCAAACGATAGGATATAGCCGAAGATATGAAGCGAACAGGAAAGCCGTATGCGGGAAATCCGCACGTACGGTTTGACGTGGCAGGAGATGGAAACTTTCAGCATGGTGAAGCTATTGAGGCACTCCCAAAGGAAACGGGGAGAAACGGATAGGCTTTTCCTAAACTAATGGCGCCATCTCTTGACCCTACCCTCAGTGGCAAGCCACTTTGCTGCATCAGGTGCGTGGTCCGCAATGTCTTTCCCGCTTTTACGGCTAAGGCGATAGCTGCGACCGGGATAACCACTATGGAAAAGCTCATAGGCTTTGACAAGCACTTCGAGGGGGAGTAAAAAACTATTCAAGAGTGGCTTTTTCAACGTGATTAAGCTTTTAAAGTTGACGCACATCAAGAGTACCATAATTTAAGGGGGAGAAAACATCATGAATATATCAAAAAGGGTTATAGAACACAGGAGATGGTTTCATCAACATCCGGAATTGGGCTTTGAAGAAAAAGAGACGTCCGATTATATAGCTGATCATCTTAAAAGAGCTGGAATACCATTCAAGAGACTAAAAACGGGGATACTTGCCGATATAAATGTTGGAGCATCTGAAACGGTGGCGTTGAGGGCAGACATAGATGCGTTACCAATTCAAGAAATAAAAGGTAGGTCATATGGTTCAAAAAATCCCGGTAAAATGCATGCGTGCGGTCATGATGCTCACGCCGCAATGCTATTAACGGCAGCCGAATACATGGCACAAAATAAGCCAAACAAAAATGTGAGATTGATCTTTCAACCAGCGGAGGAAGGTAGAGGTGGCGGAGAGTACATGGCTAAGCACGGCGCGGTGGAAGGTGTGGATATGGTGTTTGGAATACATGTGTGGTCTAAAACTCAATCCGGGATGTTCGAAATCAAAGAAGGCCCTTTAATGGCAAGTACCTCAGAGTTTGAGATAACCATACGTGGGAAGGGGGGGCATGCGGCTTCTCCTCAAGAAACGGTTAATCCCATTGCCATCGGTTCCACAATGGTTAACGAAATTTACAAAATGAGAATGCTCAATGTAAGTCCTCTTGAAAATGCCGTGATAAACGTTACCGCCTTTAACAGTGGAAACACTTTTAACGTGGTCCCTATGGAAGCGAAATTGTTAGGAACGATACGCACTTTTTCGAATGAAGTAAGTGATAAAATATTCGATGGAATAAAAAAATTCGAAAAACTGTCTGAATCATTAGGTGCTAAAACAGATGTGAAGCTTGATGTTATAACCTCTCCTGTTGT
>JALTEW010000123.1 GCA_027073795.1 bacterium
TCACTAACGGCTGTTTTTCAACTTTTCACGTCCTTTGGCTTCTGTTCTGATAACTACCAACCTGGCAGCAAGATTGCCACCGAGACGAAAAGAGAAAGAGCTAAAGCCTTATTTCTATTCCTCCCCAGACCCACACCCCAGGCATGGGTACACCCGTAATATCTTCGTAATTGGCATCAAGCAAGTTTTTGCCTTCCAAAAAGAGGCTACAACGGCCATAAGACAATTTTATCAGTTTTTCTATCTTGACGTCCAAAAGGGGATAAGCGCTTTGTTTTATTCGCTTTTGGCAAGATAAGGAAAGGGTAGTGTTTATCTCCCTAGGCCAGTGAGAAATAAGAATAAAATCGGTTTTGTGCCTTAGGTATCCGCCACTATATTTGGCCTTACCTTCACAATTGTATATTTGATTTAAGTAAGTGTAATCAAGCTTTAAGACATGCCTTTGCCAGAGAAAGGTAGAATTAAGCGTGATACCTAAGGTATCTACCTGGTTTAGATTTTGGGCATAATAAGCACCGTTTTTGTAATTCCAATCAATGACGTGCCTGCCCCAACGCCTAAATAGGGTAAACCCTACCTCCCAGTTTGGCTCCAAAAAGTCCATGCCGGCTTCAAGATTCCAGGCATGCTCAGGATTTAAAGCCGGATTACCATGATTAGCAGGTGAAGAGTAGTAGAGCTCGGTATAGCTTGGAATCCTAAAAGAACGTCCGGCAGAGGCTCTAACTTTGAGTTTTTCCGCCAAGGGACAAGCACCACTCAAATTGTATGAAAATTCTGTCCCAAGGTCTTCACTATAATGGTCTAACCGCAGGTCAAGATTGGTGTTTAGTTTCCTGAAACGAGGATTTATGCTCCAAAATATCCCCTCGTGCCAGCGAGAGTGGTTATTCAAACAACTGCTTTTTATATCCTCACGACCAAACTCAAGGCCTGTGGCCATTTTAAACCTACCTGTTTCCCAGTTTAAGGGAAGCTGGAAGCCATAAACATGGGTACGGTGATGATTTTGATAGAAAGCAGGGTTCGATCTATCCAGGACAAAGTGGTCATTATGACGGCGATAGACAAAGCTTGGCGAAAAAGAAAGTTGATCAAAGCGAAACTCCTTTTGCCCTGAAAGGAGATGGGTCTGGGTGTGTTCCCATTGCCAGGGATAAGCCGTGCTATAAAAGCTGTTGGCCCCAAATTTTTTGTCTTGAAGCCCTGCAAATAACTGCCACGTTTTGCCATTCAGGGAAAAATTTCCCAATTTGGTGTCAAAATCCGTATCCGGGCGATAGCCATTGCTTAATTGCCTTTTTAAATCGAGGTGTAACTGGGTGTCTTTAAAAGGAGGAGTGCTAAATTCCAAACTTTCAAGGTTGTAATCATATTGACCATGGCTGAATTTGGCCCCTACTCCTGGTCTTTTTCTTTTTTTGGTAATGATATTAATTACGCCGCCAAAACCACCGTGTCCATATAAGGCGCTAGCCCCACCAGGCACTACTTCAATACGCTTAATTTCATCAAGGCTAATGGGAATGTCTCCCAAATGATGTCCAGTTTGAGGATCGTTGATCCGCATACCATCAATTAAAATAAGCACCTGCTCAAAATTGCTTCCTCGGATGGAAAAGTCCGTTTGCATACCTGAAATGCCCCGAGTGCGCACATCCACACTGCTTAAGTATTCAAGCACTTCATTGACCGAATGGGCTGGCATGGCCTGAATTTCTTCTTTGGTAATGACTTCAACCTGTCTGCCTACTTCTGTCTGAGAAGTGCTAAAGCGAGTGGCTGTAACCACTACCGGAGAAAGCGAGACATCTTCTGCTCCAACGTTCGTTAACCAGAAAAAAGAAAAGGCTAACCCAATAAGCACAATACACCCACGTTTCATTTTTTCCTTTTTTATCTTCGATGTATGCACCCGCACGTAACCATCCTTTTTAACCTTCCTGTTCCTCAATAATCTCTTGGGAAGTGATAAGTTTTATAATAGTAGTAAATATCGTTGCTGGCACCAATATCAGTGCTTAAGTCGATGTATTATACCATTTTTGTTTCCATTTCGGCCGGAACGCCACAACTTTTTCGCGCACGATCCCGACAAAAAGCATCCCTGCACACAGTCCCATTCCATAGAGTCCTCCATGGGGAAATTGAAAGAGCTTTCCCCAGAGAGCCACTCCACCTCCCATCACAATGGCACCAACCACCCACTGAGATGAAACGGGGAAGCGTTTTGGGAACAGCGCGAGAAGCACCGGCAACACGAGCCCGGATGTGAAAACGGTATACCCCAGCAGCAAGGATTTGATAATTCCCTGCTCGTAGAGGGCAATGCCAAGGGAGGTTCCTCCGATTATCAAAACAAACAGGCGTGAAAGAAAAAGGATCCGGCGTTCGCCCCGTGTGCCTTTTTTTACCCATTCCCCAAGGATATCGGAGGTCAGGATCACCCCCGCTGTAAGGAGGCACGTATCGGCCGATGACATCACCGCCGCCAGCAGGGCCGCGACCACGAGGGGAGAAAGGATTCCGGGAAGAACATGGAGAACCATTTGAGGGAAGGCCTGCTCCGCCGAAATGCCAGGATACAGGACCCTAGCAGTCATCCCAATCCAGGTAATCCCGAAGGCAACAAATACCAGGATACCTGCCGTAATCCAGGCGGACCGCCGAGCTGTACTTCCGTCTCTTGAACTGAGAAACCGTGAAAAGATATCCGGTCCTACCAGGTAGGCGGTCCCAACAAAGAGCGCCAGGTTTCCTATGTAAGACCAGTTCATCGAACGATTAACCGGAAAGCCCACAAATCCCTCGGGAAGCCTTTGCACTACGGTGGTAAGCCCGCCTGAAATCCTCGTTCCTACAAACACCGTTACGGCAATACCAAAGAGAATCAAAACCGACTGCACGGCGTCTGTCTTCAGGACCGAGTACTGGCCGCCCAAGAGCGTATAAAAGATCATGACAACACCGGACAGAAGAATCAGCAAAGTCAGAGCGGTGGCCGGAAAGAGAACTGACAGGATCTTCCCCGCCGCAATCATCTGACCAGCAACAATCCCCAACCAAGAGGTAAGGATGATGACAGAAGCAGCCTTTCGTACCCCTTTCCCATAATGCCTCCCCAGAATCTCCGGAAGGGTGTAAGCCCCCGTTTTTCGGACGCGTCCGGCAAGAAAGAGGCCTCCTATCGATAGCCCAATGCAACCTACCAGCAGCCACCAGGCGCCTGGCAGTCCTCTGGAATAGCCCAGTCCTGCCATACCGATGGTGCTGGACCCCCCCAGAATGGTGGCCACGAGCGAACCGGTTATCACGAGCAGGCCACCGCTCCGATTAGCCACAAAAAAACCCTCGCTTCCCTTTGCCTTCCTCGAAGAGAGAATACCGATAACTACCATCGCGAGCAGGTACCCGCCTATTATGACTCCATTCATATATTCAGACCTCCATCGATTCCCCAAGGTCTTAACAGAAAACAGTTAGAATGTCAACTTTAAAATTTGGAAGGTTTATAATTGTGGATTATAAGTCGTCAGGCAAAGGCGAAAGGCGCTATTCCTTCTTATCCCCGGGAAGCAATTGGGCTTCCGCCTCACGTTTCACGATGTCCATCACCTTGCGCAAGGGGAGATGGTGAATCTCTGCCAGCTTCGCACAGGCGTCATATTCGGGTGAAATCCGTTTTTCCCCGTTTTTCAGGTCCGCGATCTTCACCGCCGCCTCCCCGAGGGATGTGGAAATAACAGCGATCTCCCGTTTCAGTACCTTGCGGAAAACGGGGAGCATTCGCACCCCAAGTGTGGTGGTTTCGCTAAGGAGGAAATCGGCGAGAGCCTCTTGGATACCTAATGGGGAAACAACCGATATCCGGGTACCAAGACGTCCCTTCTTCATGATGATGGGGTGAGAGGCTACATCGAGGGCGCCCCTTTCAAGGAGTTCTCTGGAGACATGTGCAATTACCTCGGCCGTCTCATCATCGATATCTGTTTCCAGGATCACGACCTGGTCCGTTGAAACCGTCTCTTTCGTCTCCCCCAAAATCGCCCGTAGAACGTTGGGCCTTCCCTTGATTTCATACTCGCCGCAGCCATATCCCACGTTCAGCAGCCGGTAAGGAAGAACGGTTTCTCCAGGTTTAGCTCTTGACCGCAGGATGGCAGCCCCCGTTGGGGTCACGAATTCTACGGCGTAAGGCAGCGGGAATGTCTCGAACCCTGTCAGGAGTTCCAGGGTTGCGGGGGCTGGATTGGGGAGTGTGCCGTGGGCGCAAACAACTTCGCCCCTCCCAAGGGGCAGAGGAGAGGTGTAAACCCTGTCAATGCCAAGGTAATCGAGCGCTGCCATCGCCCCGACCACATCACAAATGGTATCTATTCCGCCCACCTCGTGAAAATGGACCTTTTCGATCTCAATCCCGTGAATTTTCGACTCCGCGGTGGCAAGGACCTTAAAGGTATCCAAGGACGCCTGTTTGACGTTGGCCTTCAGGTCAGAGTTTTCCACTATTTCACGAATATCCCCATAAGTTCGTGATTCCTCATGGGCTTCATCAAACTCAAAGGTGACCTTCATCGCGGCAATGCCCTGTTTGGACACCTTCCTCGCCACAATTTTAACAGGCGGAATGGGAAGCGATTGAAGGACAGCTTCTATTTTTTCTTTCGGCACACCGAGTGAGATAAGCGCGCCCAGGAACATATCCCCGCTGATCCCGGAAAAACAATCCAGATAGAGAATTTTCATAATGCTATCGAAACATGGTTAATCAGGCTTGCCGCATAACCCGCGCCGAACCCGTTGTCGATATTCACGACGGTCACCCCGGCCACACAGGAATTAAGCATGGCAAGCAGGGCAGCCAGCCCATTGATGCCCACCCCGTAACCAACACTCGTCGGCACAGCTATAACGGGCCGGGACACCAACCCCCCCACGACACTGGGGAGGGCCCCTTCCATCCCCGCCACCACAATCAGCACATTAGCGGAAAAGAGGGCTTCCTTTTTGTAAAACAACCGGTGCAGCCCTGAAATCCCCACGTCAAAGAGCGTTTCAACCCTGTTCCCCATCAGCTCCGCCGTGATGACGGCCTCCCGTGCCACCGGGACATCGGATGTCCCGGCGCAGACGACCAGGATCGTGCCGAGACCTGTGATCGCCACATCGCCATTTTTCAGCACCAATGTCCTTGAAACGGGATCATAGTCACATTTAGGAAAGTAATCCTTAATAAGGGCTGCCTTTTTCTCATTTAGACGTGTCACAAGGATATTGCTCTGAGCCTCCTTCATCTTCTCCATGATGGCAACGATCTGGGATGCGTTTTTGGATTCTCCGTAGATGACCTCGGGAAACCCCTGGCGAATCGTTCGGTGATGGTCAATCATGGCGTCTTCAATTTCCTCGAAGGGAAGGCGCTTCAACGTTTCAAGAACCTCTTGGAGAGAGAGATCCCCCGCCTTAAATTTCTGCAAAATTTCCTTGATCACTTCAGGCGTCATAGCAATACTCTGAATCTTAAAGACAACCGGCAAAAAAAGCAAGCAGAAAGTGACGGTTTCGTAAAGTGTCCAAAGATACAAGGCAAAAGCTGAAGGATCAGGACAGGCGCGCTGGAAGCGGCAGGAGGAGTTTAGCGGGGGGGATAACTGGAAGGTTCTACCCCCAGCGCTTGAGACTCTGCGCGTTCTGAGGAATTCTGATAAATAGTTTCCATCTCACTGATAAAATCCCTCTCGGAGCGCCAAAATGGAAGGGGCCCAAGGCGTTTAGGGATGGCAGCATGTAAAGGGACGGAAGACAGGCCGGGAAGCGGCTCGTATTTTTTTATATCCCCCCAGAATGCTGTCGGGTCCCCTGGTAATGGTTCTGGATCAGGCATAATCTTTGTATTGTCCGGCATACTGCTGCCGGCGCTATCCTGAAGCTGCTTCATGAACTCGTCCCGATCCATTCCTCGCAATCTGAAGAGTAAAAACGGATCGTTATCAAAGGCTTCAGCCATGAGGTAGAAAACAGCGGCGATGTGTTTGCATGGGTTTGACCAGTCCGGGCATGAGCACTCTGTCTGTAAGTCCCTGCTTTTTTTAGGGAATAACGATAGCCCCACCTCCTCAAATATGGTTTCGATATCTTCGGGCATTTCGTTCCCAAGCAATTGGGCGGTAAATATTGGCTGCTCTACCAACCTTTCTGTCACCTGGCGCCACTGCCGTTTTGAAAAGGTCTTGAGTTTGACAGATACCCGGTATGCCCCTGACCGCGTTCCCTGCACCCTGGCAGAGACCTTGCCCTTCCCTATCTCGAGACTGGCTACCTGGCCCCTGCGGGCATAGGAACGCCCTCTTGAAAGTCGGGCGCCGATTCGAAAACTTTCCAGAGTTTGTATCCAGCGTTTACCCCACCATTTCCTGGCAAAGGCCCCCCTTTTGCTCTGGGCCTTTATTCCCCCCCTCACCTCTTTGGGAGTTGCAGGTTCATACCAGTAATCATAATACCCGTATCGTCTCCCCATAATCCTATTCTCCCACTGCCTCCTTGCCAAGTGCAATCAGGTGGCGCAGCTCCTCATTTGACAGTTCAGTCAGCCATTTTTCACCCGTACCCACAACCTGGCTTGCGATAACGGTTTTGTTTTCAATCATATCATCAATTCGTTCTTCAAGCGTTCCTGCAACAATAAACTTGCGAACCTGGACATTCTTTTTCTGGCCGATTCGAAACACCCGGTCAGTGGCCTGATTTTCAACGGCGGGGTTCCACCAACGGTCGTAATGAACGACTTGATTCGCCCTGGTCAGATTCAGGCCTGTCCCCCCCGCCTTCAGTGACAGAACGAATATATGCGGGGCGCGTGGATCCTTCTGAAATTTATCGATTATTTGGTCCCTCTTTTTTCTGGTAACACCGCCGTGAAGAAAGAAGACCTCTTCGCCGAATTGGTCCTGAAGATACTGCTGCATCAAAAGACCCATCTGGGTAAATTGAGTGAAAATTAGCGTGCGTTCCTCCAACTCTCTCGTCTCTTTCAAGATATCGAACAAACGCGTAAGTTTGCCGGAGCGTTCGCCTATCGAAGAACTGTCACCCGTAAATTGGGCAGGGTGGTTGCAGACCTGTTTTAGTTTTGTCAGGGTTGCCAGAACCAATCCCCTTCGGTTCATCCCTTCGGCCTGCTCGATCTGTTCCTGCATTTCATTGACGACTGCCTGGTACAGGGAGGCCTGTTCCTTTGTAAGGGTGCAGTACTCTTTCATTTCTATTTTGTCGGGAAGGTCTGAAATGATGGACTTGTCTGTTTTCAGGCGGCGCAGGAGGAACGGCCCTGTTAATCTCTTCAGCCGGGATGCCGCATCCGTATCGCGGTATATCTGTATCGGGCGGTAGAATGTGTTTTTAAAACTGCCCTGGTTTCCAAGGAGCCCCGGGTTAAGAAAATCCATCAGCGACCAAAGGTCTCCAACATGGTTTTCGACCGGGGTGCCTGTCAAGGCGACACGATAATCCGATGTCAACGCCCGTGTGGCCTTTGACTGCTTGGTTTCCGGGTTCTTAATGTTCTGGGCCTCATCCAGAATCACCCCGGCCCATTCGACCTCTCTGAGAAAATCTATGTCCCGCTGCAAAAGGGCATAGCTGGAAATGATGATGGCATATTCCGGTGCCTCTTTTAAAAATGCCTTTTTTCTCCTCCGGTCACTGCCGTGGTGTATCAGGACTCTTAAGGTAGGGGTGAAACGTTCCGCCTCCTTGCTCCAATTATTGATGACCGAGGTTGGACAAACCAGAAGGACCGGACGTTTCTCTCCAGCCTCCCGCTCCCGCTGGATGAGCGCCAGGGCCTGAATCGTCTTCCCAAGACCCATGTCGTCGGCGAGGCACGCCCCCAGACCCCATTGACGAAGAAAGGCCAGCCACGAGAAACCTCTTTCCTGATAATGTCTGAGCCTACCCTTGAACCCGTCAGGTTGGGGCAGTTGTATAAATTCTTTGTGACCGGTAAGCCTTTCAAGCAAATCATTGAGCCAGCCTTTTATCTCAACGGAATCCACGGGTAATCCATCTGCCTGTTTCTCGGCTCCCAACGCTATGGCAAGCAGGTCTCGCGCTGGCATCATCTGACTTTTTTGCCGTTTAAGAAAACGGATGGCGGCGTTAATCTGCTCCTGATCAATCTGAGTCCATTGCCCGCGAACCTTTACAAGGGGGGCCTTCAAATCTGCCAGGGCCTCCAACTCCTCTAAGCTTAGCTGCTCCCCGCCAAGAGATGCGGCATAATCAAACTGAATCATTGTATTCAGTGTAAGCCCGTTTCCACTGCCCTGCATTTTAGGTGCGGCTGCCTTTACTTTAAGCCCAAGACGTTTCTGGGGGGCATGGCCGACCCACCAGGAAGGAAGCAGAACTGTAAACCCGGCGGCGCGCAGAACCGATGCATATTTCTGCAGGAAAGCGAGGGCCCCCTTTGCGTCAAGTTCAAAGCCCCAGGGGTTTTTATGTTTCAAACTTTCCGATATTTCGGGACACAGACCGGAGGCCTGCCCCAGCGCTGTCAGCATAAATTCCGTAGGGATGCCGCCAAATTTCTGCAAAAGTTTTACAGTCTTGTTTCTTTTATTCCATAGGTCGGCCGCCGGTAAATACAGACTCTGGTCGGCCTTGGGCTGAAGCAGGTAGTCTACACGCCATCCCTCTGAATCATCCCCGTTTTCCGGGGGTTCCGCCAACCGGAAGCAGAATTTGAAGGGAGACCTGACGGTCAGATCGATGAGGTGCCGCCATCCTTCCAACTGTTTTGCAAACCCATGGATTTCGCCCTCATTTTCCCAGTTAATGCGAGCATTGTCGCTGACCAGGGCGTAAAGCCAGGCGTCATGGATACTGTCATGATGTTTTTGCGCTACAGGGGTATTGGCGTTACGGACAAGGGCGTCAACACAGTATGCCAATAGGCTGTCGGCAACAATTTCTCCCGGGATATCGGGAACCCTGTCCATTGAGTTGTTCATGCACCGGCAAGCAGCCGGCAAATCACCTGTGAGACCTTTCAGAATCTGTTCGGTTTTTTCGTTGGGAACCGGCATCCATCGGGCCTCCCAATAGTGGTCCCGTTGTATCACAACTGGAAGAAAGGCCTCCTCTCCCACAAGATTGAGGGAGATTTTTGCCAGTTGCCCCGACCATATGAGGGAATTCCCGAAAATCACCCCGCTTCCGGGGATATTCCCGGCCCCGGCAATAGAGGAAAGCTCGAGCAGCTCTTCCGCCTGTAATGCCTTAACAACCACGGGGAAAGGCCGCAAATGAACCTTTCCCCTTTTGTCAGGGGACACCCCGATTAGAGGGGAGGACGGCAGCGGTTTATCGCCGCGCGACGGGATCCAGACAACACGGTTTTCCGTATTGCCCTTCAGTACCTTTATTTTTAATCCAATGGCTTTTGTGGCGGCGCGCAAATCTTTTAAGATACCGACCTGGCCCCCTTCACTCCACAGAAAGGGTTTCCCTTCAAATATTGAAACATGCAGTGCAATCATTTAATATATACCCATCTTCAGTAGACCTGACCTTTATGAGCGAGCCTGTTTTTTTCATATTTTGGTCATGAATATAACAGAACATGGCGTTCTCGTGAAGTTACTACCTTCTAACCCTCAGCCCTTTATACATCGCCAGGAGACTATACGTAAAAGTGTGTTCAGCCATTTCGGTGGTGGCTCGAAGTGTTTCGTGCTTCATGAAAATAGCTGAACAGAATGAAGGAAAAGATAGAATTTTCTTGGGGCTGATTTGATACGGCAGGAACCAATCTTTTGAACACTACCAAACTTTTTCAATGCGCCTCCCGCCAGTTTTCACCGGACTGGATGCCCACCTTCAGGGGAACCCTCAGTGAAACGGCGTGTTCCATCTCCTCTTTCACCAGGCCCTCTAACATCTCAGCCTG
>JALTEW010000124.1 GCA_027073795.1 bacterium
TCGGACTGACCCCTAATCCCACCTATCTCTACCTGAGTGAATCTCACCGGGAGGCCCTGAATCACCTGAATTTCGGAATACAGCAACGGGAGGGATTTATCCTCATAACCGGAGACGTAGGAACGGGAAAGACCACTCTGTGCCGGACATTGCTTTCTCAACTCAAGGAAGGTTACAAAACGGCCTACATTTTCAATCCCATCGTGTCCATCAAAGACCTGTTAAAAAATATCCTCGAGGAGTTTGGAGAGAAGGTAAGGCCGGGTAAAATAAAATGGGATCTCATCGTCTGGCTCAATCAGCGTCTCCTTGATTTCTACAAACAGGGACTGAAGGCGGTCCTGATTATCGATGAAGCTCAAGACCTCTCGACTGAAGTTCTTGAAAATATCCGCCTTCTTTCAAATCTTGAAACCACACGGGACAAGCTTCTTCAAATCGTCCTGGTTGGGCAACCCGAACTGGAGGAAAAGCTCTCCCTGCATGCGCTGAGGCAGCTCAACCAGCGGATTACCATTCGGTATCGCCTCGAACCTCTCTCCCTGGAGGAAACAAGGGATTACATCCAGCATCGGATTATCATTGCGGGGACTTCAGCCTCCGTAAGATTTGATCCCTCTGCCATGAAAGTTGTCTATCGCCTCTCCAAGGGGATTCCACGGCTTATTAACCAGCTATGCGACCGCGCGCTTCTGGCAGGCTATGTGGCCCAGCGCCGGAATATCACGGGAAAACTGGTGAAAAAGGGGCTTCACAGCCTCAATCAAAAAAAACGTTTTCCCATAAGGGTGTTAAGATGGGCAGGAATTTCAGCCGGGCTTGCCCTTATCCTGGCAGGAGGATATATGGAATACCGCTCCGCCTCAAGAACAAGGCTCATCACCTCCCAGCGGATTATTTTACAACCGTCTCCCAAGGGTCCATTCCCTCATTTAACATTGAAAAACACCCAGGATCCACCGTCCATTCAAACCAGACATCGCCATGGGGGAGGCACTTCCGTTCATGAGTCTCATTGAAGAAGCCCTTGCCAAAGCGGAAAAGGAAAAAGAGGATAGCGCCGAACCAGTTCCTTCAAGATTATCGGGTATAAATTCTCTTCCAAAAAACAGGGATCGGCGGAGTCCCTTCAGGGTCGTTACCGCTATCGTAGCCGTTCTCTGCATCGTTGTATCCGTAGGGTGGCTCGCCTACTGGTGGTTTCAATCCAGATCCCAGCATCATCCAAGAATGATCTCCCCGGACACGGAAGCCACACCGCTTCTCTCCCCTGAAAAGGGGAAAAGTTTCCTGCCAGCTTCTCCGGGCGCGGCACTGACTCCCGTTTCTCCCCCCACAAAACAGGCGACCCTCAAGAAAACTCCTTCCCCCCACAAAACACCTGAGAATCCGACGCCGCTAAAGGGATCGCCCTCCTTACCCGCTGTTATTCGAAGATCACCCCAAAAACCCACCGCCCATAAAAGTCATAGAACCCATACTGTCAAACAAGAGAACTCAAGATATCCTCATCATAAAAGAAAAAAACACACGACACGCAAAAAAAAGGTGCCTGTTCAACTTCATCCTCAAAGGACTGATACCTTCAGGAAAGCTGAAAAAGCTGCTCCCATATCCCTCCACTTAGCCAGGGAAGCCATTGAAAAAGGGCTCTCCGCATACCGCGCAGGTGACCTTCAGCGTGCCGCCTGTGCTTTCGAGAAATCATTGACCTATGCCGAACCAACCGCTCAAACCCTTGCATTTCTGGGAGGTATTTACCTTAAACTGAGGGATTACGATAAGGCGTACACTTATCTAAAAAGGGCCTTTTCCCAAGCCCCCTCAAATCCGGGCATCCTGGAAAAAATGGGCATAACCCTGATGGCAAGGGGGGAAGAGACCCAGGCTATTCCCTTTTTTCTCCGTGCCATCCAGGCACACCCCTTCAGGTACACGTCTCATGTCAACCTCGGAATCGCCTATTGGAAATCCGGAAACCTGGGAGCGGCACGCGATCAATTTTTAACGGCCATCAAAATACGAAAGGACAGGCCAGAGGCTTATTACAATCTTTCCGGTGTCTACGAGGCAGTGGGGGATTATCCCCGCGCCCTTTCTTCCCTCGAGTCCTTTATGAAAAGGGCACAGGAACTTGGCGCACCGGTACGTGAGGAGGCAAAAGCCCATATCGAGGCACTAAAAGCATATCTTCAAAAAAACGGGGGTGAGAAAAACCATGATTAGAAAACTTCATTTCAAGGCACATGCGAACCCAGAAGTGCGCAAAGACTCGAAAAATTATTGCATAATGCCGCCCCAAGGTTTAGACTTATTGCTAAAAGAAATGAGTTTACCCACAGAACCCCATTTAAAGAGGAAGGGATAAAAGATTAAGGTTCAGAATAATTAATCACGAGATGGACGGCTTCACTTTATATTGCTGATCTTTATAAAGAAGTCGCCAAAGAGAAAGGAAGGAAGAAAATGGCGAAAATCGGACTTGTTCGACATCCCATCTACCGTGAGCATGACATGGGCTTCTATCACCCCGAATCTCCAGAAAGACTTCTGGCTATTGAGCGTGAGATCAACCAGGCAACTTTTCGTGAACCCCTGATTGAAATCCCGCCCAGACCGGCGCTGACAAAGGAGTTGCAACGGGTACACTCCCTTTCCTATATCCACCAGATTTCATCCACTTCCGGGAGAAACGTCCGCCTTGATCCCGATACTTCCACCTCCCCCAAATCTTACGACGCTGCCCTGATGGCGGCCGGAGGAGTCATGGAGGCTGTTGACAGGGTTCTTGAAGGAAAGGTTGACCAGGCCTTTGCCCTTGTTCGTCCCCCTGGTCACCACGCAGAAGACGACAGAGCCATGGGATTCTGCCTGTTCAATAATATTGCCATTGCCGCGAAACACGCTATCGAAGACAAAAAGCTGAAACGCATTCTTATCGTCGACTGGGACCTCCACCATGGAAACGGAACGCAACATTCCTTTTACAGCGACTCACGGGTCCTCTATTTTTCCACGCACCAATATCCCTATTATCCAG